>NZ_FAOZ01000021.1 GCF_001536285.1 Parafrankia irregularis
CGGCCGCCCGCAGGTAGATGACCTCGTCCTTGACGTCCTGCCGGCCCAACGCCGCCCCCTTCGACCCGATGACCATCGGTGGACATCGGGTCGCCTGGAGAGACCAGGGAACGGGCGAATCTGACACACGTGCTCCCGGCAGCCGCCAGGGGCGGCTGCCATGGCACAAACCGTAGTCCCGGAACCGGCCTCCATCGCCAGCCTTGCTTCACGAGCTCACCGGCATCACAGAATCACCGGCTTACCAGGCGACCCGGCCCTATTTTTCCCTGCATCCGTGGAGGCCAGCGCAGCGGCCTGGCGACCCTTGCTCAGCAGCAGCGACGGGCGGCGTGCGGCGAGCTGGTCCGACGCGCCCGCCGATGATCCTTCCCCAGCCGGCTACGACCGGCCTGGGCTCAGGCCCGGCCGGCGGGGCTGATGCCCAGCGAACGGCCGGACAGGCCGCGGGAGCGGAAGGTGAGCCGCTCGGCGACGGCGCGCAGCGCCTTGCCGGCCTCGGAGTCGGGCTCGGAGAGGACCAGCGGCTTGCCATCGTCGCCGCCCTGGCGCAGCCGGACGTCCACCGGGATCTGGGCGAGCAACGGCACGTCGTGGCCGAGCACCCGGGTCAGGCGCTCCGCGACGGCCGCGCCACCGCCCTCGCCGAAGACGTCCACCCGCTCGCCGCAGTGCGGGCAGGGCATGTAGGCCATGTTCTCGACCACACCGATCACGTTCTGGTGGGTCTGAACGGCGATCGTGCCGGCACGCTCGGCGACCTCGGTGGCCGCGAGCTGCGGCGTGGTGACGAGCAGCAGTTCGGACGTCGGAACCAGCTGGGCCAGCGAGATCGCGATGTCACCGGTGCCGGGCGGCAGGTCGAGGAGCAGGACGTCGAGGTCGCCCCAGAAGACGTCCGACAGGAACTGCTCGAGGGCACGGTGCAGCATGGGGCCACGCCAGGTGACCGGCTCGTTCCCACGGGTGAACATGCCGGTGGAGATGACCCGCACCCCGTGCGCCTGCGGGGGCATAATCATCTTCTCGACCTGCGTCGGCGGGCGATCGATGCCGAGCATCCGCGGGACGGAGTGGCCGTAGATGTCGGCGTCGAGGACACCGACGGACAGTCCCGAGCGGGCCATCGCCGCGGCCAGGTTCACGGTGACCGACGACTTGCCGACCCCGCCCTTGCCGCTGGCGATGCCGTACACGCGGGTCATGGAACCGGGCTGGGCGAACGGGATGACCCGCTGCGCCGCGCCGCCGCGCACCTTCTCGTGCAGGGCCGTGCGCTGCTCGGGGGTCATGACTCCGAGCGCCACCCGGACGTCCCGGACGCCGTCGACACCGCTGACGGCGCGACTGACGCGGGAGGTGATCTCATCACGCATCGGGCAGCCGGAGACGGTCAGCAGCACGTTCACGTCGACGGAACCGTCGTCGCGGACGTGGACCGATTCCACCATGTCCAGATCGGTGATCGGCTTCCCGATCTCCGGGTCCAGCACTGTCGCCAGGGCGGACTGGATGGCGTCGGACGAAGGCAGGGCTGGTGACAAGGGAAACCTCAGTCGCGGGTCGACATCCTCGGCCGTGTGGGACCGCGGATGTGCTGCAAAGCGGGGGCTGGGGGCGCCGGTGGCACGCAGCCGGATCCGGCGCTGTCGGGTGGTTCTCGTATGCCAGTGATCGTGCATCAGTGATCGCACAGCCGTTGGGACTTCACGGCCGTGGGCCGCGGGTCGGTTACTCACCTGGCGCGACCTCGTTCCACGATAGCCGCCCATCGGCCCCTCGGGCCGGCTCGGCGGTGGGGGGCATAGCACGCCGGGCTTCGACGCGGACCCAGCGGGTCACCGCGTCGTACTCTGATCGGCGTGGGGCGGATCGACGTGGTGCGGGACAACTCGACCGTGGCCGGAGCCGGAGATGTGGCCAGAGCCGGAGATGTGGGCAGAGCCGGCGAGGTCGTGGATGCCCGCGGCATGCGGGCCTGGCGGCAGCTGCTGAGGGCACACGCCCACGTGACCCGCCTGTTGGAGGCCGAGCTCGACGCCGCGCACCAACTGCCGCTCGCCTTCTACGACGTGCTCGTGCAGCTCTCCGAAGCCCCCGACCACCAGCTCCGGATGAGCGAGCTGGCCCACAAGGTGCTGCTCTCCCGCAGCGGGCTGACCCGGCTGGTCGACCGCATGGAACGGGAGGGGCTGGTGGAGCGGCGGTCCTGCCCGTCGGACGCGCGCGGAACGCTGGCCGTCCTCACCGACGCGGGGTTCAGCCGGCTGCGCGACGCGTCCGGCACCCATCTGCGGGGGGTCGCACGCCACGTCCTGAACCACTTCACACCCGAGGAACAGGACGTCATCGCCGAGCTTCTGGGGCGGCTGGGGACGTCGGACATCCCGCCCGCCACGCACTGAGGCACTGAGGCACTGAGGCACTGAGGCGGCTGAGACGCTGGGCACTGAGACCGAGGTGCCGGAACAGCGGCCACCGGGGTGATCGGTTCACCCGGTGATCGGAGCTGCCCCGCTCGCCCTGGCGACCAGCGCCTCGTACGACTCCCGCGACGTGCTCTCCGACCCGAGAACCCTGCGGTCGCCCGTACCACCGTGGAAGTCACTCGACCCGGTGACCACCAGATCGAGCTCAGCGGCCAGCGCCCGCAACCGCTCCCGGTCCGGCGGGGTGTGGTCGGGATGGTCCACCTCGACACCGGTCAGCCCGGCGCGCGCCATGCCCACGATCACCTCGGGCCCCACGGTGTCGCCACGGGCGCTGGCGAACGGGTGGGCGAACACGCTGACGCCCCCCGCCGCCCGGATCATCCGCAGCGTCTCCCAGACGTCGGGCGGCTGTTTCGGGAGCCAGAACCGCCCCCCGGAGCCGATCCACTCCCGGGTGAACGCGGCCTCCACGGTGGGCACGACGCCCGCGTCGACGAGCGCCGCGGCCACGTGCGGGCGGCCGACCGTGCCGCGGGCCAGTTCCTGGACCCGCTCCCAGCGCACCGGATGACCCGCGGCGGCAATCCGCTCCACCATCCGGCGGGCGTGGTTCGCCCGTTCGTCACGCAGCCGGGCGCGCGCGGCGGCGAACCGCGGCTCGGCCCGGTCGAACAGGTAGGCGAGAACATGCAGTGCGATCCGCCGCCCACTGACCTGCACCGAACAGGAGATCTCGGCACCAGGCAGCAACGTCATCCCGGCGGGCAGCGCGGCGGCGGCCCGGTCGAGCCCGCCGGTGGTGTCGTGATCGGTGAGGGCGAGGACGTCCACGCCGGCCGCCGCGGCGGACCGGACCAGCTCATCAGGTGTGAGCACGCCATCCGATGCGGTGGAATGGGCGTGCAGGTCGATTCGCGGCGGACGAATCGCTCCCGGAGTGGGCTCCGGCGCGGAGACCGAAGCTTCCGACGTTGCGAGGTCCCGCTGGTCGCTCAGGTGGCGTCCGAATCGAACGGCGCCGAGTCGGCGGGAGGCTCGGAGCGCACGGCGGGAGTGGTGCCGGTGGCGACCGGACGCCCCGCGGCCGGGCTCGACTTGGTCAGCGACGGGCGCGGAGCCGGCTTCGTCAGGGACGTCTCGGAGCCGGCCTGCGGCAGACGATCCTTCGTCAGCGAGGGTGCGGCGGGCGCATCGTCCTCGCCGAGCAGCGAATCGATGGTCCGCTTGCCGGCCGGGTAGCCGAACGGATCATCTTCGCCCTCGAACAGATGCTTACGCACGAAGGTCTTGGGGTGCAGATCCCGGATATCCAGATCAGCGAGCTCGGGGCCCAGCTCCGACCGCAGGTCGTTGCGCATCCCGTTCGCCATCTGGCGGAACTGACGCAGCATCCGGCCAGCGTCACGGGCAGCCTTCGGCAACCGGTCGGGCCCGAAGACGAAAAGCCCGATCAGGAGCAGAACAGCTACCTCGCCCCATCCGACGCCATTGAACACTCGGCCAGAGTACCTCCCCTGCCGTTGCCGGCGAAGGGTTCCGACATGACGAACAGATGTCCTGTTACCTCTCGCAGGCCCACGACCTGCTCTGTTCTCACCCCCACCTTTGTGGTGGTCAGCCCGGCTGTTCCTGAAGTACCACCCGCGTCGTACGCTCGGCACCGGCACGCCAGAAGGTGACGGTGACCGAGTCGCCGACCCGGTGCAGCCGAGTCGCCGCCGTCATGTCGTTCGTGCTGTTGACGGCCATCCCGTCGACCTGGGTGATGATGTCCCCCAGGGTCAGCCCCGCCGCGGCCGCCGGCCCGGTCGAATCGACCTCACGGATGATCGCCCCCGCTCTGGTGCCGCGGGCCCGCGCCTCGGCCGCGGTGACGGTGGCCGCCGACACCCCGAGATAGGGATGCGTCGCCCTACCGGTACGGATGATCTCGTCGGCGACCGAGGCCGCGTAGTCGATCGGAATCGCGAAGCCGACGCCCACACTGCCTGACTGCGTCGTCGCCCCGGGCACGGTGGCTATCGCCGTGTTGAGGCCCACCACCTGCCCGGCCGCGTCGAGCAACGGCCCGCCGGAGTTCCCGGGGTTGATGGCCGCGTCGATCTGGATCGCTCCGATGATGACCGAGGCCCCGCCGCCGTCGACCGGCACGCTCGGATTGCGGTCCAGGGCGCTGACGATTCCGGTCGTCACCGTCCCGGACAGGCCGAACGGCGCTCCGATCGCGATCACCGGCGCGCCGACCACCAGGGAGCCGGAACGGCCCAGTGTCGCGGCCGTCAGCCCGGTCACGCCGGGGATCCGCAGCACGGCGAGGTCGGAACGCGCGTCCCGGCCGACGACCTCGGCCGGCCTGGGCTCCGTGTCGGAGCCCAGCGTCACCACGATCTGGCCGCCCGCGGCGACGGCCGGTGAGATCACGTGATTGTTCGTGAGCACGTAACCCTCGGAACGGATGATCACCCCTGAACCGTTTCCGCCTTCCTCGCCGGCGGTCACATCGATGGTCACCACCGACGGCATCACCCGGGCCACCACGTCCGCCACCGAGCCGGGGTCGATGACGGTGGGTGCCGCCTCGGCGGACGCGCCCGGCCCCGACGTCTGCGCCGACTCGTCCGTCACCGCGGCGATCGTCCCGCCACCGACCACCCCGCCGAGCAGACCCGCGATCACTGCGGTGATGACGAGTGCCCGGCGGCTGTGGACCGGCCGCGATGCGGGGACACGATGGTGCTGGGCGGCCGCGCCGGTCGCCCCGTCGAGTGACCCGGGCGCCGCGCCCGTCGCTCCCGCCGGCTGCGCTGGCCTTCTGCCGCCGGCGGACGGGCCGTCACCCGGCGCGCCGGGCGTTCCGGCCGTACCCGATCTGCCGGGCGGGGCCGCCCCCGTAAGTTCCGACGGAGGCGGTGTGGTCGGGCGCGGCGGGCGTCGTTGGGACACCAGATCCATGAACGGGTCGGCTGACGGCCGGCTTGGGGCCCGGGTGGTGGTCGTCTGCGCGGGCCGCCCCGCGCCCGACCAGTCACCCGAGGTCCGGCCCGACTCCCTGGGCAGCTCATCCGGGCGATCGCCACGGGCACGCCCGGTGTCGGCCCGTGACGTCGTGTCCACCCGTGACGTCGTGTCGGCCCGTGACGTCGTGTCGGCCCGTGACGTCGTGTCGGCCCGTGACGTCGTGTCGGCCCGTGACGTCGTGTCCGGCCGAGGGGTCCTGTCCGCCCGAGATGTCGCGTCCGGCCGAGAGGTCGCGTCCACCCGTGACGTCGTGTCCGGCCGTGACGTCGTGTCCGGCCGTGACGTCGTGTCCGGCCGTGACGTCGTGTCCGGCCGTGACGTCGTGTCCGGCCGAGAGGTCCTGTCCGGCCGAGAGGTCGTATCCGCACGAGAGGTCGTATCCGGCCGGGAGGGCACGTCCGCGGCGGGCACGGTCCGTGCGGTGCCCTCCCGTGCTGTGTTGTTCGCCGTCTCACGAGACGGCTCTCGCGTCGCCTCACGGGAGGTGCTGTCCTGGCCGGCTCCGCCGGGCGAGAGTCTCGCTGCCCGCCGTGCCTCCCCCGCATCGCGCGGGGTGGCAGCCGGCCCCACTCCGGTCGGACGCGGCCGCGCGGGCGACGAAGGCGACGCGGACCAGTCGCCGCGTGCGCTTTCGAACAGGCCGCGGGACGGGCCGGGCCGCCGTTCGCGACCCTCAGGAGACGCCGCCGACGCGCCCGGGCGAGCGACGGGGTTCTTCTCCGGCGCTGCCGGAGCACTGCTGACAGGCCTCCTCGGCGGGGTACCGCCGGCGCCGCCGGTCCCATCCGTACCCTCGGCCGCCGGATCCGCGCGACCGGCCGGATCCGCGCGACCGGCCGGATCCGCGCGACCGGCCGGATCCGCGCGACCGGCCGGATCCGCGCGACTGGCCGGCGGCGTCGTCTCACGCGTGGTGGGCGGACCTCCCCTGACCTGTGACGGCGGGCGCACCGGTTCGACGAACGGCGGTCGGTGGGCCGGCTTCGCGCGGCTCTCGTGCCCCGGTCTGGGCTGGTTCGGCCCGCGCCCCGACCCGGATGCCGTCTCCGCCGCCGGGGTCTGGGCGGCGCTGGTCGTCGACGCATCGGCGGCCCTGGCGGCCGGAGCATCGGCGGCCAGGTCGGACGGAGCATCCGCCGCCCTGGCGCCCGGAGTGGCCGCGGACCTGCCCTGCGGGGCGTCCGCCGGCCGGTCAGCCGGAGCATCCACAGGCTCGCTGGCTGCGGTCTCCGCGCCCGCGGGCCTGCGGGCCGAGGTCTCCGCGGACCTGCCGCGAGCCGGCACGGCCGGAGTCACCGGTGGAGTCCGCGCCGCCGAGGGGAAAGGATCATCCCGCCGGCCAGGCCGAACCCGGGCGGTGACCGGACGCCCCGCAGCCGCGGCACGGTTCGCGGCCGGAGCGGCGGCTGACCCGGACCCGGGCGCGGACGCCGCTGCGGACGTGGACGCGTCCTGCCGCGCCGCTGCGCGCTCGCCCACCGCTGGACGCCGATCCGCCCCTGCACGCTGATCGGTCACCGGACGCCTGTCGGCCGCCGGTGCGGAGCCGGCCGGACGGCGTTCAGGTCCGTACAGCGGCAGCGCCGTCGGGACGGGACGGTCGGCGCCGCCCGGTGACGGAGCGGTGCCCTCGGCCGCGGGTGGACGCAGCCGCGGCGGCCGGACCACCGGAGCACCCCGTGACGATCCCACGCCAGGACGGGCATCTGTGGTCTGGTCGTCGCCGGTGCTGTCCACATGCCCTCCCCGAAGTGCCCGAGCGCCACGCTGAAGACCGCGGGCTTCCTGCGGGCCGAGGCACGATCCGGCCAACCAGGCGGACAACACGGTAAAGGGTGCCAGACAGGCACAGGAAGGTCAGCGGGCATGAATTCCCTCCGCGCCCCCCAGCGCGGTAACTCATCGTGAGGGAAGCGCGGCGTTCATGCACCCGGCGGCGGCCATCTGCCGCATTCATTGGGGAAAATGAAGATTCGTCGACATTTGAGCTAGCCCGGTCGGGCATCAAATGATCAGTGAACGGCGGATCGAGATCGGCTCACGCGGTCGGCAGCCGTGCGGAGCGCCGCCGCCGCACCGCCCCGGTCAGGGCCGCGGGAACGAGACCGTGGCGATCATCGGGCTCGGACGCATCATGTTGATCGCCGGAGCCTTGGCCGGAATCGCGGCCGCGCTGGTCGGTGCGGGTATCGCCGGCAGGTCGGAGGGGCGGACGACCGCACCCGCGTCCGCGAGCGCCGAACCACTGACCGCGAGCAGCATCACGGCCGCCGAGCCGACAAGGGTGCGGCGCATACGGCTCCGGTTGCCCGATCGTGGGTGCGGCGCGGGACGCCGAGCCGACGGGCCCGCGCCCCTCGTCGTTCCGCTGGCAGCCACCCAGAGCACTCCACCCGGCACCGACCAGGCGGACCGCCCACGCGCACCACCCGGCGGCCGCCCCGCCCCCGCCGCCGGCCGCACAAGGCTCACGCCACCACCCGCGAACGGGCCGGCAGGCCGGAACGGACGCGGCGCCCGGGTCAGGCCATCCGGCCGGGAGCCAGCCGCGGTGAGCTCCGCGGCCGGCCCGCGCACAACGGGGCGCGCCGCGACGAAGCCGCTCGCCGCGCCGATCATCGGGCGCGGCGCCGAGGACGCCGGGGTGGCCCGCAGCGCGGCCTGGTACTCACGTGCGCCCAGGCCAAGCAGGTTCGCGGCCAGCCCGCTCGGCAGGGAAGGCTCGGCGAGCCCAACCAGCCGGGCTTTGAGGAATCGCTGCTCGGCAACCTCAGCCTGGCATGCGGGACAACGGGTGAGATGTGCCAGGGCTCGGTCACGGTCGTCATGACCGAGCTGCCCGTCGACCAGGGGGGTGACAAGCACGCCCAGATGACTGCTCACGCCCGCCGCTCCCGAGGAGCACCGCCCTCGGGACCGACGGTACTGCTCACCGGACCACGGCGACGCTCGCTCCGGCGACCGCGCCGGCCCGACCGCTCCGGCTCGGTGACACCGTCGGCGAACGACCCCTCGCCACGCCCAGCCGGCTCCGGCTCGGCGACGTTGTGCTCCCAGCCGCCCGGATCGGCGGCGGAGAGCGCCTGCGCGGAAGCGGGACCGGCAGCCGCGGCCAGCGAAGCGCTCTCGGGGCCTTCGGTGGCCATCGCCGCCCGCGGCGCCCGGTCGGCGAGAGCCGCCCGCAGCATCGCCCGCCCGCGGGAGATCCGGCTGCGCACGGTGCCCAGCTTGACCCCGAGGGTCTGCGCGATCTCCTCGTACGAGAGCTGCTCGATGTCGCACAGCACGACCGCGGCCCGAAAGTCTGGCGGCAGCGCGGCGAGCGCCGCCTCCACGTCCGCGTCCAGATGGCTCTCGGCGTAGACCGCCTCCGGGCTCGCCTCCCGACCAGCCAGCCGCTCGGTGTCCTCCGGGAGCGCGTCGAACCGGATCTTCTGCTGGCGGCGCATCCGGTCCAGGAACAGGTTCGTGGTGATGCGATGCAGCCAGCCCTCGAAGGTGCCAGGCGTGTAGTCAGCCAGGGAACGGAAGACCCGGACGAAGACGTCCTGCGTGAGGTCCTCGGCGTCGTGGGCGTTGCCGGTCAGGCGATAGGCAAGCCGGTACACCCGGTTGCCGTGCTCGCGAACCACGTCCTCCCAGGACGGGGGCACCCAAGCACTCATTTCTGGGGCGGCGGCCGCGCCTTGGACGGCCGAACCCGCCCCGAGCTCCTCCGCCGCCACAGCCGCCTCTCGGTCGGTTCGCGACGAACGTACCCGACGCGCCGGCCAGGGAGCGGCGAATCCCGCTGCGGACACCGATTTTTCTCCCCTCGACCCAGTCGACACGGGCGCACTGCCAAGACGAACGTTCCTGTCTCGTCTCCCGTTCCCGTAGGCTGCGGATGTCATGCCGGACATCGACATCGCGGCACGGGAATCTGCCGTCGCCTACGCCGAGGGCTTCCTCCTGGAAGACCCCGTTCTTCGTGCTGCCCGCGCTCGCGCCGAGGAAGTCGGGATCGTCCCCGTCAGCCCCGGTGCCGGAGCGGTGCTTCGTTTCCTCGCCGCCTCCGTGGGTGCCCGTGCGGTCGTCGAGATCGGAACCGGTACCGGTGTATCCGGGACCTGGCTGCTCCGTGGGATGCGACCGGACGGAACCCTTACCACCATCGACGTCGAGGCGGAGCACCTGCGGCTGGCCCGCCGGATCTACGCCGACGCCGGGATGGCACCGGGGCGCAGCCGGCTGATCACCGGGCGCGCCCTGGAGGTGCTCCCCCGACTCACCGACGGCGCCTACGACCTGGTGTTCTGCGACGCCGACCGGCGGGAGAGCACCGAGTACCTCACACAGGCGCTGCGGTTGCTGCGGCCTGGCGGCGTCGTGGCGTTCGCCGGGGTGCTCGCCGGGGGCCAGACGACGGACCCTTCGGCCCGCAGCCCGGACGTCACCGCCGTGCGCGAGCTGGCCACCGCCGTCCGGGACGACGCGCGGCTCACCCAGATGCTCCTCACGACCGGGGATGGGCTGCTGGTGGCGGTCGTCGCGAAGTCGTCACCGGTCGGCTGAACCACCCGAACCAGTCGAGCCACCTGTACCGGCCAGCGGGCGGCTCGCGCGCGGAGCGTTCGAACTGGGTTACGGTTTAGGCTCTTCTGTGCCGGGGCGAACATTTTGTCCGCCCGTACGATCCGTCGCGGCGTCCGATCCGGGTCGGGCCCGCGGCGGTCGACACAGGTCGGACGACAGCGTCGAGCCGGGAGTGAGCAGGTGCGCGGTCAGGTGGATCGTCGTCGTTTCGACGACGGCTACAGCCGCGATGGCGACCCCGGCGGGTTCGGCGAGCCGTCCCGTTCCGGCTACCCCGAGTGGCCCGACCACGCCGACCACTCCGGCTACCCCGAGTGGCCCGACCACGCCGACCACGCCGGCTACGCCGGCAACTCCGATCGGTCCGGTCCCGTCGCTCGCTCCGCCGCCGCCGCCCGGTCCGACCAGTTCCGGGGTCCGCAGGTGTCGGCCTCGAACACCCGTGGCACCCGGCCCGGCTATCACGAAGGCGCCGGCTGGGCGGAAACGCGCGACCGAGGTCGTTTCACCGACCCGGCCGCGCGCTCCGGCGGGAGGTATCCCGGCGGAGCCGACTACGCGGACGATCCGACACCGGCACCGGGCAGGGAGCCGGGGCCCGCGGCCGTGCGCGGAACCGGGCAGGCGGGCCGGCCGGCGCCGGCTACCGGCGACGACGGGTTCAGCAACTGGGCGGCCAGCCGGCCGGCCTATCCGGGCACCGGAGGATTCCCCGGTTCCGACCGGGCCCGGCCACCGGCGTCACCGCCACCGCGGGAGCCGGCCGAGAACTGGCTGGGCTGGGTCGCCTTCCTCCTGGGCATCGCGGTGCTCGCCGGCGGCGCCGGCTACGTCCTGAACAGGATCACCACGGGCGGGCCGACCGGCGGCGCGGTCCCGTCCGCGGCAGCCACCGCCGGCACCCCGACGGCGAGCCCGGCCGACCCGAGCCAGACCGATCCGGCAGCGGGCTCATCCGGTCAGGCGACCGGCCCGACCGCCGAACAGGTCGCGATCATGCTGGCGAACAGCGGGCTGCCACTGCGGACCACCGTCGTCTACACCGCGCAGAACGACCCCGACGCCCTCCTGGGCCGTCCGGGCGGCTACATCAGCCGGATCGCGTTCACCGACACCCGGGTCAGCGCCAGCGAGATCGCGGGCGCGCCGGCCGACGCGATCGAGCGGGGCGGCGCCATCGAGGTCTTCCACGCCCCGGAGGTCGCCCAGGCCCGGGGCGCGGCGCTGAGCGCGCCCTCCGCCGGCGGCGACCCAGCCGCCGAATACACGTTCGTGCAGGGCCGGATCGTACTGCGGCTGTCGCTGATCCTCACCGAGACGATGGCGGCGGGGTATCAGGCCGCCCTCGGGAGGATCGGCGGCGGGTCACCCTAGCGGGTCGCGCCCGGTCGTCACTCCCCGGGCCCGAAGGCCCGGATCCGGGGAGTGCGGCACCGCCCGCGGGGGCAGGCGTACCGCATGAACATCCGCGAGTTCTACGATGCCGATCCGCGCCGGCAGACGTCCGAAGAGGTCGCTTTCGGGTATGGCTGGACCACCGAGGACGACAAGCACTCCACCTACCGGCTGAGCTGGGTCGCGGACACCGGCGAGGCCTACATCGTCCGTGAGCCGCATCCGGGGGGCATCCTCGCGCGCTACCTCGACCAGCTCCGGGTCGATCAGGTCGACGTACGGGAACTGCTGGTCGAGGTGCTCGCGACGACGGACCGGTACACCCTCGAGGCCGCCCTCGCCGGCTGGCCCGCGGTCATGCCGGAGAAGAACAGCCTGCAGTGGGCGCGGCGACAGCTTGCCGCGCTGAGCTCGGCGAACAGTTCGCCGAGCACGACGCGGCCGCCCTCAGCCTGACCCCGGCCCGGCCAGGTAGGCGATCAGCGTGCGGACGCCCCAGCCGGTGCCGCCACGGCTGATCTCACCGTCGTCGGAGTCCGCGCGAGCCGTGCCGGCGATGTCCAGGTGTGCCCAGGCGCGACCGCCGGTGAACTCCCGCAGGAACAGCGCCGCGGTGATCGAGCCGCCGTTCACCTCCATCGCCCGGCCGATGTTCGCCAGATCCGCGACGGGCGAGTCGATCGCCGGGCGGTACTCCTCGGTCAGCGGCAGCCGCCACACACGCTCCCCTGCGGCGGTGGACGCCGCGGCGAGCTCGGCCGCGAGCGTGTCGTCCGAGGAGAACAGCCCGGCGGTGCGCCGGCCCAGAGCGACGGTGATCGCACCGGTCAGGGTGGCGAGGTCGACGATCTGGTCGGGCTCCAGCGTCGCGGTGGCATAGGCCAGGCCGTCGGCCAGGACGAGGCGCCCCTCGGCATCGGTGTTGAGCACCTCGACCGTGGTCCCGCCCCAACAGGTGATCACGTCACCGGGACGCATCGCGGACCCGCCGATGAGGTTCTCCGCGAGGCAGAGCAGCCCGGTGACCTTGCCAGGCACGGCCAGCTCGGGCAACGCCGCCATCGTGCCCAGCACCGCCGCGGCGCCGGACATGTCGGTCTTCATGCTTGCCATGGAGACCGACGGCTTGAGCGACAGCCCACCCGAGTCGAACGTGATCCCCTTGCCGACCAGCACCCGATGCCCGGGCTCGACGCCCTCGGGCCCGGGCGGACCGTCGTAGGTGAGCCGCACCAGGAACGGCGGGCGCGGTGACCCACCGCCGACCGCCACCAGCCCGCCGAAGCCCTCCCGAACCAGGTCGTCGCGGTCGAGCACCGCGACGTCCAGGCCAGCCTGGGTGGCGACCAGCTTCGCCTGGTGAGCCAGCCAGGCCGGTGTCTTGACGAGGCTCGGCATGTTGATCAGATCGCGGGCCAGGCAGACCGCGTCCGCGACGACACGTGCCCGGCGCACCGCGTCCACGACCGCCGGGTCGCCGGCCTGCTCCAGGCTCAGCACCAGCACCCGGTCCGCCCGCGGGTCGGCCGCCGCCTCGTCCGCCGTGGCCGGCTGTGGCTCCGGCACGTCCTGTTGCCCGCCGTCCGGCTGGACGTCCTGCCCCGCCGGCTGGTCCCGCCCGCCCGGTGCCTCGGGCCCGTCCGGCGACGGCGCGACGACCCGCGCGGCCACGCTCCCGCCGGCCGCGCGGTCCCCGCCGGGGACGGCACCGGCGACGACGTCGGCGAGGCGGTAGGAGGCCAGCGCGTGGCCCTCGACGAACGCGTACACCCGCTCGGCATCCGGATCGGCGACCACGAAGGGCCGCCCCTTGGCTCCGGCCCGGCGCGCGAGGACGGCCCCCGCCGAACGCCAGTCCGCGACCTCACCGGCACCCACGCCGAGCAGAAACAGCCGCCAGGGACGTTCGGCCCGAGACAGCGGAACCGTCAACAACCCACCGGTGTCAGCCCGGAAACCCTCGTTCTCGATGAGCCGATCAACGTCGACACCGACCCGCGTGCAGGCGCGGCGACCACGGTCAGGCACGACGACAGCACCATCGACCGAGGCGACCACGACCACGAGAACGGCACAGTCCGCACCCACCGCGCCCACCTCACCCGGGGCGACAGCCGGCTCGGCGGCCGGTTCCCGGCCCGTCGCGGGCTGGTCGACGGATGCGAGCAACGGGTGGTCGTCGGAGGTGACCAGGACGAGCGGAGCCCGGTACCTCGACTCCGCGAGATCGGCCATCGATGCGACGGCAACCGTGCTCATGCCCCGCTCACCGCACCGCGGACACGCCCGCCTGACGAGTGGCCTGACGAGTGGTGAGTGACCACCCCCGGCCTAACCGACAGCGATCTTGAGCGCATCTCCCAGCGCACTCGCCTCGTCGGCGGTGAGTTCGACGACGAGTCGGCCGCCCCCTTCGAGCGGGACGCGCATGACGATGCCACGCCCCTCCTTGGTGACCTCGAGCGGACCGTCACCCGTCCGCGGCTTCATGGCCGCCATCGGTGCACCTCTTCCTGCCGTCGGACCTGCGTCTGACGACGATTATCCCGGAGAGCCGCCCGCAAACCGAAACACGTCCCAGCGGGGAATCACAACGGTCACGGCAGAGCCGTGATCTCGATGTCCTGCTGGCCACCTCCGCACGTCTGCGCTAGTTACTCCGATGCGTTTCACTACTGTTGCCCATCGACATCGTCCTCGGCCGGAGAGGCTTCGGGCTGGTCGGGCTCGCCCCAAACGTGTCGGGGCCGGCTGGCGTCGCCCTGGTTGGACCCACTGTGGCGGGCATCGTCCTCGCGGGCATCGTCCCCACCGGCAGCGTCCCCGCCGGCAGCGGGCCCGGCGACCCCATCCCCGGCGGGCAGGACGGGTGTGACGCGCGCCGCGGGCTCGGCCGGTTCAGTCCACTCGGCGGGCTCGACACTCCACCCGGCCGGCTCAGCGCCGCCGGTTCCACCGAGCCGTGCGAGCTCCGCGAGCCGGACCAGCTCATCGTCCCGGCGTGCGATCTCCTCGTCCCGCCATGCGAGCTCGTCGGCGAGTCGGGCCAGGACGGCATCGACCTCCGCCATCCGGTAGCCACGCACGGCCATCCCGAAGCGCAGGCCCTCCACGTCGGCGGGGGCGACCGCACGGCCGCTCAGGCTGACATGGGGGCCGTCCGGTACAGCCGGTGCCATCCGGTCGAACCGCCCGACGGACAGTGCGGCCACGACGAACACGATCGTCGCGACCAGCAGGACCTCCACCATGAGCACCACAAGGTCGATCGTGCCATGCGCGCAGGCGGGCGGCGGATTCGCCCACCCGTCGGACGGCAGCGCCACGAAAGGACCGTGAACCGGGCGCGAAAGGACCGTGAACCGGCCACGGGAGGACCGCGGCCGGTCTGGTCGGGTCCATGCCCGGTCTGGCAGGGTGGGCGGGGTGGCCGCCGAATCTCCCCCGACCAGCAGTCCGACGCCTGCCAGCGGGGCGACACCCGGCTACGGCGCAGCGCATCCGGGCGATCCGAGCGATGCGGGCGGTACGGCCCTCCCCCGGCCGCTACGGCTCGGCGGGCGGGTGTTCGGCCCGTCCGAGCTCGTCATCATGGCGATCGTCAACCGCACCCCGGACTCGTTCTTCGACCGCGGCGCGACCTACGGCGAGGCGGCCGCGCTCGACGCCGTGGACACCGCCGTCGACGGTGGCGCCGGGATCATCGACATCGGCGGTGTCAAGGCGGCCCCGGGCGAGGAGATCGACGCCGCCGAGGAGCTGCGCCGCATCGGCGGCTTCGTCTCCGCGGTACGGGCTCGCCACCCCGACATCGTGATCAGTGTCGACACCTGGCGGGCCGAGGTCGGGCGGGTGGTCGCGAGCGAGGGCGCCGACCTGCTCAACGATGCCTGGGGCGGCGTGGATCCGGAGCTGGCCGAGGTCGCCGCCGAGTTCGGCACCGGGCTGGTGTGCACCCACGCCGGCCACCTGCCGCCACGCACCCGACCACACCGGATCGCCTACGACGACGTGGTCGCCGACATCGCCGCCACCACCACCGGGCTGGCCGAACGAGCCGTCTCGCTGGGCGTCCGGCCCGACGCGGTGCTCATCGACCCGGGGCATGACTTCGGCAAGAACAGCCGGCACTCGCTGGAGTCCACCCGCCGGCTGCCGGAGCTGGTGGCCACCGGGTGGCCGGTCCTGGTCGCGATGTCCAACAAGGACTTCGTCGGGGAGGTGCTCGACGCGCCGGTGGACCAGCGGCTGGAGGGGACCCTCGCGGCGACCGCGGTCGCGGCCTGGCTCGGCGCGCGGGTGTTCCGCGCGCACCAGGTGATCGCCACCTGGCGCACGCTGCGGATGGTTTCCGCGCTGCGGGGGGATGTCGATCTGCGCATCGCGCGGCGAGGCGTGGTCTGACCCACCGCTGGTGGTCTGACCCGCCGCTGGTGGTCTGACCCGCCGCTACTCGCCCCCCGTGGACTCCACGGACTCCGCCGAGCCAGCTGACGCGGCTGGCAGCCACCGGCTCCCGCCGGCCGCGCCGGCCTCGACGAAGTCAAGCGCCTCGGTGATGCTCGTCGCCCAGATCAGGGTGTCGCGGGCCTGCGGACGTACGAAGCCGCGACCGACCAGGTCGTCGACGAGCAGCCGCAGGTGCGTGAACACGCCCTCGGACTCCAGCACGACGACCGGCTTGTCATGTAGGCCGAGCAGCGCCGCGACCCAGATCTCGAACAGTTCCTCCAGGGTTCCGAGCCCACCGGGCAGCGCCAGGAACCCGTCGGCGCGGCCATCCATGATCGCCTTGCGCTCACGCATCGTGGCCGTGACGATCAGTTCGTCCGAGTCGGTGTCGCCGACCTCCATCGCGAGCAGCGCCTCGGGGATGACCCCGATCGTGTGTGCGCCGCCGGCACGGGCCGCTCTGGCCACCGCGCCCATGCAGGACACCGAACCGCCACCGGACACCAAGGTGTGCCCGCGGCGCGCCAGCTCCGCGCCGACCTCCGCCGCCAGCAGGACGAAGGAGGGGTCGATCAGCTCGGAGGACGAACAGTAGACGCAGATGTTCACCGCGGTTCCGTGCCGAGGGGCCGGCCGGTGTGGTCCGTGCCTCCGGCGAACCCGGGCACGTCGCCGGTGCCGGCATCCACGGCGCTGTCGGCATCCACGGCGCTGTCGGCGACACCGGCCGCACCGGTACCGGCACCCACGGCGCCGTCGGCGCTGTCGGCGGCAGCGGCCTCGGCCCCGGCGGCGCCGCGGCCGGTGCCCCGCAGGATGACGTCCACCGCCTCGTCGACGTCGTCGGTGAGGGTCACCAGGTCGAGGTCGCCGGGCTTGATCCGGGCGGCCCCGAGCACCGTCGAGCGCAGCCAGTCCAGCAGGCCGGCCCAGTAGCCGGTGCCCATCAGCACAATCGGGAAGCCGGTGACCTTTCCGGTCTGCAGCAGGGTCAGTGCCTCGAAGAGCTCGTCCAGCGTGCCGAAGCCGCCGGGCAGGATGACGAAGGCCTCGGCGTACTTCACGAACATCGTCTTGCGGACGAAGAAGTACCGGAAGCTGACGCCGAGATCGACCCATTCGTTGAGGCTCTGCTCGTACGGCAGCTCGATACCCAGGCCGATCGACAGCCCGCCGGCCTCCCGGGCCCCCCGGTTGACCGCCTCCATCGCGCCCGGGCCGCCACCGGTGATCACCGCGTAGCCCGCGTCGGCCAGCGCGGCCCCGAGCCGACGCCCGAGCTCGTATTCGGGCTCGTCCCGGGCCACCCGCGCCGAGCCGAACACGGTGACTGCCGGCGGCAGGTCCGCCAGCAGGCCGAAGCCCTCGACGAACTCGCTCTGGATGCGCAGGACCCGCCAGGGGTCGCTGTGGACGAACGAAGCGGGGCTGCGGGTGCCGAGCAGCCGCTGGTCGGTGGTGGACGCCTGCACCTGGTCACCCCGCGCGGTCACCGGCCCGCGGCGCTGCTCCGGCGGCAGCCCGCCAGCTCGACCCGTTTGCCCGGCTCGTCGAGCGGCTTGGCCGGCTTGCTCGGCTTGGCCCGCTTGGCCGGCTTGCCCGGCTTGGCCCGCTTGCTCGGCTTGGCCCGCTTGGCCCGGGCCGGTGGGCGCCGGCACCTTGGGGGCATCCCCCGAACGGTCCACACCGGCCCCCTGGTCCGCGCGGTCCCCATCCAGGCCTTCCGCTGCCACGGAGACCACCGGCGGGGACGTCGATCCGCCGCTCGGCGGATCAGCATTGGCGGAGGAGCTCACATCCCGCACCATACGCACGCCCGGCGGATGCCTGGAAATCCCGCCAGCACCGCTGTCCGCCCGCGCGACCGGTTGACGCCTCTCCCGGCACCGCCGCGTCCCAGCGCAGGCGGGCAGGCCGGCAAACGGGCCCCGCGCCGGCCATCAGGCGCGGGCGGTGGCGGCTGCCTCGGCGACGACGGTCGGGCCCTCGCGCAACCAGGAGTCATCGGGGAGCAGGGCGGAAATCTGAGGATTTCGGTGGTTCCAGCGACCAGAAGCCTCAGGTCTTTCTCGGCAGCACCGGCGGCCCGAGGTCACCGCTCGAAGATCGGAGGATTTCGGTCGTTCCAACAGCCAAAATCCTCAGGTCTTCCTCGGCAGCACCGGCTTCCTCGGCAGCACCGGCTTCCTCGGCAGCACCGGCGGTAGCGGCGCACTGGCAGGCCGGCTAGCTCAGCAGGTAGGACCGCAGCACGCGCTCCGCTTCGTCGATCAACGCCAGCTCGACGTACTCGTCCCGGGTGTGTGCCAGGTTCGGGTCGCCCGGGCCGTAGTTCAGCGCCGGGATGCCCAGCTCGGCGAACCGCGCCACGTCCGTCCACCCGAACTTGGCGGCCGGGGTACGGGCCGTCGCCGCGACGAACGCGGCCGCCGCCGGTGCGGACAGCCCCGGCAAGGCCCCGCGGGCGCTGTCCTCGACGGACAGCTCGAATCCGTCCAGGACCTGGGCGACATGGTCGAGAGCGGCCGGGACGTCCCGGTCGGGAGCGAAGCGGAAGTTGACGGTGACCCGGCACTCGTCCGGGATCACGTTGCCCGCCACGCCACCGTCGATCCGCACCGCGGACAGGCCTTCCCGGTAGGTGCAGCCGTCCAGGGTGACGGAGCGGGGCTGGTAGGCGGCAAGCCGGGTCAGCAGCTCCCCGGCGCGGTGGATCGCGTTGTCGCCGAGCCAGGAACGAGCCGAGTGGGCACGGCGGCCACGGGTCGTCGCCACGACGCGCACCGTTCCCTGGCAGCCGGCCTCGATCTCGCCGCCGGTGGGCTCCATCAGGATCGCCAGGTCGGCCTGCAGCCAGTCGCGATGCCCGGAGGTGATCCGTCGCAGCCCGTTACGATCGGCGGCGACCTCCTCGTTGTCGTAGAACACCCAGGTCACGTCGTGCCGGGTCGCCGCGCCCTCGCCGGCGGCCGCGGCGAGGCGCAGCATGACGGCGACCCCGGCCTTCATGTCGGACGTCCCGCAGCCGTACAGGCGGGTGCCGTCGAGACGGGACGGCAGGTTCGCCGCGACGGGGACGGTGTCGAGGTGCCCGGCGAGCAGGACCCGCGACGGCAGGCCCCGGTTGGTGCGTGCCAGCACCGCGTCGCCGTCCCGGAGAACCTCCAGACCACCGGCAGCACCGGCACCACCGGCACCGCTGCCGTCATCGCCGCCCGCCGCGCGCAGTGCCTTCTCGACGGCGGTCGCCAGGGTGGCCTCGTCACCGCTGACCGACGGCACGTCCACCAGGGCACGGGTCAGGTCGCCCGCCGAAAGCGCCAGGTCAAGCTCCATGTCGACCGACCCTAGTGGCCGCGGCCCCGGGATGGCGCCCGGGGCACCACCGACGTCCATGCACCACCCGCATCAGGGCACGCACCACCCGCACCAGGGCGGCGCGAGGCCCGGGGCCCCGGCGCGGCGCGGCGCGCGAGACCCAGGCCACCGGCGCGGCGGCCGGTCAGGTTACGAGGCCACCCCGTGCTCCCGCAGGATGTCGTTCAGGGCGAGCTTGTCGTGGATCTCGCCTTCGTCCAGGGTTCGCAGGACGAGGATGCACGGCATGGCGAAGTCCCCGGCCGGGAACGAGCGGACCCGGCTGGAGCCGACCGCCACCGCACGCTCGGGGACCTCCCCGCGCGGGTACTCCTCGCCGGTGACCGCGTCGAAGACATGCGTGGAGGCGGTGAGGATCGCGCCCGCGCCGAGCTTCGCCCCGCGCCGTACCCGCGCGCCCTCGACCACCATGCAGCGGCTGCCGACGAAGGCGTCGTCCTCGACCACCACCGGCACGGCGCTCGGCGGCTCCAGCACGCCACCGAGGCCCACCCCGCCGGAAAGGTGCACGTTGCGCCCGACCTGGGCGCAGGAGCCGACGGTCGCCCAGGTGTCGACGAGGGTGCCCGCGCCGACGTAGCCGCCGATGTTGGTGTAGCTCGGCATCAGCACGGCGCCCGGCTCCACGTGCGCACCCCACCGCACGATCGCGCCCGGGACCACCCGGACGCCGTCGAACCTGGTCTTCAGCGGCACGCGGTCGTGGAACCGGAAGTCGCCGGCGGCGGACTCGACCATCGGCAGGACCTTGAAGGACAGCAGGATCGCGCGCTTGGCCCGCTCGTCGACGACGACCGCGCCGTCCGCGGCCACCTGGGCGACCCGGGCCTCACCTGCGTCGATGGCGTCGACCGCGCCGACGATGGTCTTCCTGGCCTGGGTGTCGTCCGGGGTCAGCTCGCCGCGGCGCTCCCACAGGTCGTCGATGGCCCGGTCAAGCGGGGATTCGAACGTCGTCTCACTCACGCTGGTCACCCCTCAGACCCTACGGTCCGCCCGATGACCGGCGCTCGGAAGCGTCGGCGCCGGTCAGGCTCGCCGACCAGCCAGCGGACCAGCTGGCAGACCGGTCAGCGGATGTCCGGCTCCGCTCGCCAGCCCCGGGACCCGTTGTGCTCGGCGGGGTCACCGCCGGCACGGCCCGGCGCGGCCCGCTCGTCCGCCGGATCCGTCGGGTACGGCCGCGGGATGGCGGTCTGGCCGGTCTGGTATGGCGGCATCGACGGCATCGGCGACTGGCCGGACAGGTGATCCGGAACCGGCAGCTGCCCGGTCGCGTACGGCGGCAGTGGCGTCTGCCCGGTCACGTACGGCGGGACGGACGGTTGCCCCGCGTAGGGCAGCGGCGTCTGGCCGGTCTCGTACGGCGGAAGTGGCAGCTGCCCCGTCGGGTATGGCGAGGCGGACGCGGGCACGGGCCCGGCGCCGTAGACCGGCGCGCCGCCCGGACCGGTGTGCCCGGGTTGGTGCCCGCCGCGTGTGCTTTCGGGGTAGGGCCCACCGCCGGCTGGCTGGGCCCCGTGCGGGTCCCGCCCGTCCCGGTATTCGTTCACGCCGGGCGGCCGGCCGCCGGCATCGGGCTGACCCGCCCGGTAGCGCTCGAACGCGCCCACCGGACCGGGGCCTGGGCGTGCCGCCTCGCTCGCGCCATAACCTTCCGGACGAACCTGGTAGCCACCGGTCACCGGGGCGGCCGGCGGAGCCCAGCCGGAGCCCGCGCCATGCTGCCCGCCCTGGCCACCCGCACCGCCGTAGCCGCCCGCACCGCCGTAGCCACCCGAAGCGGCCGGACCGCCCACCGACGGCAGCATCGTCATGCGCTCGGGAACGGTGGCGATCTGCGCGTCCGGTGCGGTGAGCGCGACGCGGACATGACGCCGGCCCGACTCGCCGTAGAAGCTGCCCGGAGCCACCAGGATGCCCACGCTCGACAGGGCGTCCAGCGTGGCCCAGCAGTCCTCGCCGCGGGTCGCCCACAGGTACAGGCCGGCCTCGCTGTGCTCGATCGTGAAACCGGCGACGGCCAGCGCGGCCGCCAGCACCGCCCGCCGGTTGGCGTACCGGGCCCGCTGGTCGGCCACGTGCATGTCGTCGGCGAGCGCGGCCGTGGTCGCGGCCTGGACCGGCGCCGGCATCATCATGCCGGCGTGCTTGCGGAGCTGGAGCAGCCCGCGCACAAGCTCCGGATCGCCGGCGACGAACCCCGTCCGGTAACCGGCGAGGTTCGAACGTTTGGACAGTGAGTGCACGGCCAGCAGACCCTCGTGGGATCCGCCGCACACGTCGGGGTGGAGCACGGAGATCGGCCGGGCTTCCCAGCCGAGCTCGATGTAGCACTCGTCGCTGGCCACGATCACACCGCGCTCACGCGCCCAGTTGACGACCGCGCGCATCTCGTCCACCGACAGGACGCGCCCCGTCGGGTTCCCGGGCGAGTTCAGCCAGACCAGGGTGACGCCCTCGGCGGGCCCCAGCACCGGCTCGCAGCGGGCCAGCAGGGCACCGACCTCATAGGTCGGATACGCGGGGGTGGGGACCCAGACGCGGTCCCCGGGTTCCAGACCAAGCTGGGAGGGAAGCTGGGCGACCAGCTCCTTCGTGCCGAGCACCGGCAGCACCGCCGATGGCTCGACAACCACGCCGAGGCGACGGGCCAGCCAGCCGGCCGCCGCCTCCACCAGTTCCGGCGTCCCCGCGGTCAGCGGGTAGCCGGGAGCGTCCGCGGCAGCCGCGAGCGCATGCTGCACGACCTGTGGCGTCGCGTCCACCGGCGTACCGACGGACAGATCCACCAGGCCGTACGGGTGAGACCGCGCCTTCTCCTTGAACGAGACCAGCTGGTCCCACGGAAAGTCGGGCAGCCGCACCCGAGACCGCCCCGGCGATCGAATCGTCCGGGGCGGTCCAGCCGACTCCCCCGGACCGGTCAGGACTCGCCCTGAGGGGCCAGGGCCGCGACCGCGGGCGGGTCGAAGTCAAGGGCGCCGACCTTCGAGGCGCCGCCCGGCGAGCCGAGCTCCTCGAAGAACGTCGCGTTGTTGTCGGCGTAGATCTTCCACTGCTCGGGGACATCGTCCTCGTAGTAGATGGCCTCCACCGGGCAGACCGGCTCACACGCACCACAGTCGACGCACTCGTCAGGCTGGATGTAGAGCATCCGTCCGCCTTCGTAGATGCAGTCGACCGGGCACTCCTCGATGCAGGCCCTGTCCTTCACATCAACACAGGGCTCCGCGATGACGTAGGTCACCGGACGTTCCTCCTCGAGCTCACGGACGACTGAGTTCCTTAGTATCGACCTGGACCGTTCGGTGTCGACAACAAGGGCGTTCACTGGTCGTGTATGTCGTCCACATCACTCCAGCAGACATCGGCTCACGGGTCGTGATCCGGCGACGAATTCCGGGTCCACTCCCTCTGAGCGATGTTCTGGGCACCCTTGAGTCTTGGTCGGAAGGCGAGCTTCGCCTCCGTCGCACCGACGGTACGACAGTGAGTGTGCCCGAGGAATCCCTAGTGGCGGCGCGTGTCGTCCCCCCGACACCCCGCCGGGCCAGTCCGCGATCCCCCGGCCGGGCACCCAGTTCATACCAGCCCGGATCAGACCGCGGCCACATGATCGCAGAAAGCAACAGTCGGATCACAAATGTGGGTCCGGACGCCGATACCCCAAAGGATGCGACGGACCCTCGGGCCGACTCCGGCGATACTGAAGGACAATGACCGCGACCGGGACGCGTGATACATCGGGCGGTGTGTCGGCAAGCGGTCGACGGCCAGCAAGCAGTCGACGGCCGGCGAGCGGTTGACGGGTCGGGGCGTACCGCCGCGGCCCGGGCGGGGGCAGACCGGGCGGGGCGACCCGCCCCCGGGGCGGCCCAGGCAGGATCGGGGCGGACGGCCTGATCCGAACGTGGAGGTCCAGCGGTGAGCGACCACAGCAGGCGGATGTTCGCCACGGTCGTCCGGCGCGAGCAGGTCGACCTCGCCCTCGCGTGCCATCTGATCGCGGCCGAGGCCGGCCCCGAGACCAACCCGGTCGAGACCTCCCGGGCGCTCGACGCCCTGGCCGCTGACACGGCCAGGGTGCTGGCGGCCCGCGGATCCACCGCCCGCGGCCACGGCCAGACCAACGCGGACGCCGGCTCCGAAACGGCGTCGGACGGGGGTGCCGGCACCCTCACCGGCCTGGACCTGCGGGTCGCCGCGGAGGCGCTGCGGGAGTCTCTCGGCGAGCGCGCCGGGTTCGCCGGCCGCGAGAGCGACTACGAGGACGTCCGCGCCTCGCTCCTGCCCGAGGTGCTGCGCCGGCGCCGCGGCCTGCCGATCCTGCTGTCCGTGGTGTGGATCGAGGTTGCCCGCCGGATCGGGATCCCCGCCTACGCCGTAGGCCTTCCCGGGCATGTGATCGTCGCTGTCGGCTCACCGAGGGAGCACGTACTCGTCGACCCGTACGCCGGCGGGGTGATCATGACTGTGCACGACGCGGCGGCCCGGGTGCGGGCGGCCGGAGTCGCCTTCACCCGCGCCCACCTCGCCCCGATGCCCCCGGCGGACCTGCTGGCCCGCGTGCTGGGCAACATCCGGGTGCTGGCCGCGCGGACCGACGTGCCGCGGACCAGGCTGTGGGCCGTCGAGCTGTCCCTGCTGCTGCCCCACCACCCGGCCGCGCTGCGCCGCGAACGGGGCGAGCTGCGGGTCCGGCTGGGCGACTTCCTCGGCGGGGCCAGGGATCTCACCAGCTTCGCCGACGCGGTGACCGTCGTCGAGCCGGCGGCCTCGGCCGCGGCACGCCAGGCCGCGATCGCCGCCCGCGCCAGGCTCAACTGAGGCCGCGCCTCCCACACGTCTGCGCCCCGCCACCGCACCTTCGCCCCGCCACCTCTGCGCCCGTCAGCCGGGCTCGGGGCCGTCGGTGGACAGGTAGGCACCTTCGTAGAACACGAGCGGCCGGGCATCGGGCCGCGGCCGGTCAAGCCCGATCACCTCACCGATCACCAGAGTGTGGTCGCCGGCGCGATGCGTCGCGGTGGTGGCGCACTCCAGCACCGCCAGCGCGCCGTCGAGGAGGGCGACCCCGGTGCGCGGCCCGAACGAGTGCGGCCAGCCGCCGAGCCGGTCATCACCGCGGCCGTCGGGCCGCGGTGGCCCTCCGGTCCGCGCGAAGTCGCGGGAGGCCTGGCTCATGTCGGCGGCCAGCACCGAGACGCCCCAGACGCCAGCCGCGATGACCGGGTCATGGAAGCGGGCATCGCGGCGGATGCTGACGAGGACGAGCAGCGGGTCCAACGAGACCGAGACGAACGAGTTCGCCGTCATCGCCAGATGTCGGCCGTCCAGGACCGTGGTGAGAACCGTGACGCCGGTGGCGAACCGCCCGACCACCCGGCGGAACTCCTGCGCGTCCGGCCGGTTCCGCAGGCCCGCGAGGATCACGGGGCCGACACCGGCGGCCGGACCGACACCGGCCGGACCAGGCTGCACCGGACCCGGCTGAACAGCGGCTCGCGGGACAGCCGCTGGCAGGGCGGGGGCCGACGAGGCAGACGCCGACGGGACAGGCTCGGGCGGGTGCTGGCGCGCTGGGCTTGCCACGGCGGCCACGCTACCGCCGCCGCGCCGGCCACACCGCGCCTTCCGGCCCCTGGGGTGACCATCAGCACTCGCACGCAACGCCACCTGATCAGCCGCGCTACGCCGCGGAACCACCACCAAGCCGGCGGTGACCACGCACAACGCGGCTCTCCGGGCTTCCCACCCGCCCGGATTCACCCTGGACAGCGCCGGATCGCTCCCCTAGCGGGACGGCACCCTCGGGCGCTCCATCACGGGCGGCAGGGCCGTGAGGCCGCGCCGGGCCCGCCCGAGAACGGCGACCACCACCGGTGCCAGCACGCCGATGGCGAGGAAGAGATAGCCGGTCGCCGTCGCCTTGAGCAGCAGGTCGCCCTCGGTTCGGGACGCGGCCAGGGCGAGCACGATCGGGGTCCAGCCGATGAGTGGGATCATCGCCCCGAGCCGGGTACCGGTCAGCCAGCGGACGAGCAACGGCACCCCGGTGTTGCCGATCACGGCCAGCAGCAGCCCGACCGAGATCAGGGTCCCCCCCGGCCGCGGCCCCGAAGCCACCAGGACGACACCGTAGAGGCCGAGCACGAACCCGGCGATGACGCCGAACACGTAGGAGCCCACGAGGAAGGCACGGCCGGGCTCCTCAGGCCGGGAGCTGGGCTCCACCGGTCGAGCGGCCGGCCTCCCGGCCCCGGCGGCGGGCTCCACGGCCCGCGCGGCAGGCTGCTTCGAGCCACCGCCAGGCTGCTTCGACGCACCGCCAGGCTGCTTCGACGCACCGGCGGGCAGCTTCGAGGCACCGGCGGGCTGCTTCGACCGAGCGGCAGGCTTCTTCGCGCGTGCGGCGCCCCGCGGACGAGCCCCACCGGCGGCGCTCGAGGTCGTCTTCGAGGCCTTCACGACCGGCTCACGGCCCGCTTCGTGGTCGTGGTCGTGACCGTGGCCTACTGTCGGACGGGGCATTCTCCGACAGTAGGCCATCGAGCGCACCAACCACGCGCCGGTCGCGGGCGGATGATCGGTCCTCCGAGCCCCACCCGCCAGCGCGTCGGGATCTCAGCGGATGGCGAGCTCGTCGGGAACCGCGACGACGTCCACGAGCGCGCCACGCCGCCAGACCGTCAGCTCGACGGGGTGTCCGATGGTGTCCTCGGTCAGCAGTCGTTGCAGATCACCCGGCCCGGCGACCGGCGTCCCGGCGACGGACAGGACCAGATCGTCGGCGAACAGCCCGGCGCGCCCGGCCGGGCTGCCTCGCACCACCTCGGCCAGCCGCAGCCCATGGCGCTGGCCCGTCCGATCCGCGAGGCCCGACGGCAACGGCACCCGTGCGCTCGCGACCCCGAGATAGGCCCGCCGCACCCGGCCGTCGCGGATGAGCGCGGCGAGGATGCGCCTCGTGGTCGCGTTGACCGGGACAGCGAGGCCGAGCCCGATGCCCGCGACAGCCGTGTTCACCCCGACGACCCGACCGTCGGCGGTGACGAGCGCGCCGCCGGAGTTTCCCGGATTCAGCGCCGCGTCGGTCTGGATCACCTCGTCGACGACCCGCACGGCCGAGCCGGAACGTGTCGGCAACGAACGGTTCAGCGCGCTGACCACACCGGCGGTCACGCTGCCGGTGAGTCCCAGCGGGTTGCCGACGGCCACCACCAGCTGGCCGACCCGCAGGGCCGCGGCGTCGCCGAGCGCGGCCGGCGCAGGTGTCGAACCCCGGGCCCGCAGCACCGCGAGATCGGACAGCGGGTCGGCGCCGACGAGGTCGAGATCCCGTTCGGTGCCGTCGGTGAACTCCGCCGTGCCGACCGGCACACCGCTGCGGGCACCTTCCACCACGTGCGCGGAGGTGAGCAGGAATCCGTCGGCGGTGAACACGATCGCGGAACCGGCTCCGGCGCCCCGCGAGGTCCGTACCCGCAGGCTGGCGACGCTCGGCGCGACCTGGGCCGCCACCCGGGTCACGACCCGGGAGTAGGCGTCGAGGGCGGCGTCTCCCAGGTCAGCGGGCCCTCCGGGGGCTCCGGAGCCCCCGGAGGCTCCGGAGGCCGCCGGGGCGTGCCTGCCCGGAGCCTGGCCGGCCGGAAGGTGGTCGTGCTGATCGCCGTGGATGTTGTCGTCCTGGATGTTGTCGTCCCGGACCCGTCGGGTGCCCCTGTTACGGAACATATTTTCCGCGCAGGGGCACGGTGGGATCGATCACGTCCGATGAGTCGAGGGGGGCGAACCACCCGTTTGGGCTCGGGCGGGCGGTGGCGCGGTGGGCCATCCGAACCTCCTAGCACTGATTACAGCGTTACACCTCTAACAGGAACGCTGCCGCGCGGGAGGCCATGCCACCACCGTGTCCGCCGTCGGCGTAAACGGCACCAAGGTGGCGAATCACCACAAAGGGAGGTCCTGGTTTCGGCGGCCGCGGAGCCTGTGCAAGGCGGCGCCAACCAAGGTCGGCAATCCGGCGGACGCGACTGAGACGCGGCGGATCCGGACCCACCAGCCTCGCCCCGGCGGAGCCGCGCCGATGGAACGCGAGCCCCACCCGCACGCCCACCCGTCGTGGATCCCGCACCCCCCGCGGCACGAGCAATCAATCTCAAGAGGGGCAAAAGGGGCACACATTCACCTGGCGACCCGCAAGAAGCAAGGATTTTGGTCGTTCCAACGACCAAAATCCTTCACTCTTGCGACTCGCCAAACCGGGCCATCGAGCGACCCGGCCTGGCTCTCGAGCCGGGCTCTCGGGGCACCGGCGGCCCGGCCACGTTCGTGCAGCGCGGACGTCCCCGCCCACCGGCCAACGATCTTGATCGGCGGCGACAGTCCGCGACAGGAGGCCAAGCCAAGCGCCAGGTCTCGAGCGCCAGGTCTCGAGCGCCGGGTCTCGAGCGTCAGAGAGACAGACCCGCGAAAAGGTCGGTCTCGCGCGCGCCGGGCTCGGCACCCACGCCCCGCTCGCCGCGGGTGAGAACGAAGTGCTCGACGGCCCAGGTCCGGTTGCCGATGCCGTCGGCGAGAGCGAAGAAGAAGCCGTCGACGGCCATCTGGGTCCGGTGCGCGCGCATCGCCGCGATTTTCGCCGGCAGGAAGTCCTCGGCCGCGATCTCGGTGGTGATCACCTCGTCCGGCACGGCCAGGGGGACGTCGTCCGCGGAGGCAGCCTCGGCGAACGGGCTGTTCTCGGGTGCGGTCTCCCGGAAATAGTCGATACTCGCCTGGATGAGGGACTTCGGCATCGCGGTCTCGTAAAGCTTGGAGATCTGCCACGACGGGCCGGCGCCGGGAGCGAACGCGGGGTCGGCGGCGGCCGTGAAGGCCCGGACGGACACGTCGTGCGCCCGGATGTGGTCGGGATGCCCGTAGGCCCCGTTCTCGTCATAGGTGACGAGAACCTGCGGCCGGACGTCCCGGACGATCCGCACCAGTGCCTCGGTCGCCTCGTCCAGGTCCGCCTGCCACAGGCACCGCGGGTCGTTGTTGGCGTCGGTGCCCATCATCCCGCTGTCCCGCCAGCGGCCGGCGCCACCGAGGAACCGATGATCGGTCACCCCGAGCTCGGCACAGGAACGCTCCAGCTCGCCGATGCGGTAGCCACCAAGCTGATCACCGAGGTCGGACCTCAGGTTGACCAGCTCGGGCACCAGCACCTCGCCGACCTCACCGAGCGTGCACGTGACGAGCGTCACCTGGGTGTCCGCGCGGGCCGCGTACGAGGCGATGGTCACACCGGTCGAGATGACCTCGTCGTCCGGGTGGGCGTGAACGAACAGCACTCGGCGCGGTGGAACGGTTTCGGTGGATTCCGGCACGGCACGACCCTACGCGCGCCATCACCGGCCGGGCGGCGACGCTACCGCCCCACTCAACCGGCACGAGACCGGCACAAGAACGACAGCGGTCGCGCCGGCCCAGCCCGCGCGACCGCTTCAACCAGCCCTGCCGTTTCAACCAGCCCTGCCGTTTCAGCCAGCCCAGCTGTTTCAGCCGGCCCAGCCGTTTCAGCCGGTGCGGCGGCGGGAACGCAGCTTCTCACGCTCCGACGCGGTCAGCGCCACCTTGCGCATCCGTACCGTCGCCGGCGTCACCTCGACGCACTCGTCCTCACGGCAGAACTCCAGCGCCTGCTCCAGCGAGAGCTGGCGGTGCGGGGTGAGCCGAACCAGCTCGTCACCGGTCGAGGACCGCATGTTGGTGAGCTTCTTCTCCTTCGTCGGGTTGACGTCCATGTCGTCGGCCCGGGAGTTCTCACCCACGATCATGCCCTCGTAGACCTCGGTCGTCGGGGAGACGAACATCGTCCCGCGGTCCTGCAGGTTGAACAGGGCGTACGCGGTGGCGACGCCGGAGCGGTCGGCCACCATCGAACCGGTCGGACGGGTCCGCAGCTCGCCGAACCACGGCTCGTACCGGTCGAAGACGTGGTGCAGCAGGCCGGTGCCACGGGTCTCGGTGAGGAACTCGGTACGGAAACCGATCAGACCACGGGCGGGCACCAGGTACTCCAGCCGGATCCAGCCGGTGCCGTGGTTCACCATCTGCTCCAGCCGGCCCTTGCGCAACGCCAGCAGCTGGGTCAGCACCCCGAGGTACTCCTCCGGGGAGTCGATGGTCAGCCTCTCGACGGGCTCGTGCACCTTCCCGTCGATCTCCTTGGTGACGACCTGCGGCTTGCCGACCGTGAGCTCGAACTCCTCCCGGCGCATCAGCTCGACGAGGATGGCGAGAGCCAGCTCGCCACGGCCCTGGACCTCCCAGGTGTCGGGGCGCTCGGTCGGCAGCACCCGGATCGAGACGTTGCCGATGAGCTCGGCGTCCAGCCGGTTCTTCAGCAGGCGCGCGGTCAGCTTCTTGCCCGACTTCCCGGCGAGCGGCGAGGTGTTCACGCCGATGGTCATGCTGATGGACGGCTCGTCCACAGTGATCACCGGGAGCGGGCGCGCGTCCTCCGCGTCGGCCAGCGTCTCACCGATCATGATGTCGGGGATACCGGCGACGGCGATGATGTCGCCAGGGCCGGCCTGCTCGGCCGGGACCCGCTCCAGCGCCTCGGTCATCAGCATCTCAGTGATCTTCACCCGCTGCTGGGTGCCGTCGACCCGGCACAGCGCGACGGTCTGGCCTCGGGTGATCGTGCCGTTGTGCACCCGGCACAGCGCGAGGCGGCCCAGGTAGGGCGAGGCGTCGAGGTTCGTCACCAGCGCCTGCAGCGGTGCGTCCTCGGAGTAGGACGGCGCCGGCATCGTCTCCAGCAACAGGTCGAACAGCGGCTTGAGGTCCGGCGAGTCCGGGCTCTGGCCGTTCTCCGGACGGGTGGTGGACGCCCGGCCGGCCTTCGCGTTGCAGTAGACGATCGGGAAGTCGATCTGGTCCTCGTCCGCGTCGAGATCGAGGAACAGCTCGTAGGTCTCGTCGACGACCTCGCCGATCCGCGCGTCCGACCGGTCGACCTTGTTGATCACCAGGACGACCGGCTTGCGGGCGGCGAGCGCCTTGCGCAGAACGAACCGCGTCTGCGGCAGCGGGCCCTCGCTCGCGTCGACCAGCAGCACCACCCCATCGACCATCGCCAGGCCCCGCTCGACCTCGCCACCGAAGTCGGCGTGGCCGGGAGTATCGATGATGTTGATGGTCACGTCACCAAAACGTACGGCAGTGTTCTTCGCGAGAATCGTGATTCCCTTCTCGCGTTCGAGATCCATGGAGTCCATGACCCGGTCGGTGACCTCGCCGCGCTCACCGAACGCGCCGGACTGCCGAAGCATCGCGTCCACAAGGGTCGTCTTGCCGTGGTCAACATGGGCAATGATCGCGACATTACGAAGATCGGCGCGTACGGACACGGTGATGAGCTCCGGGGAAAGTGGGGCTTCAGGGCTCGTTCCTGTAACCCCGAAACGGTTCGTCTGAGAAGGGTCGCGATCTGCAGGCGCGCCACCCCGGTGGGTGGCCCCGCCCGGGAGAACGACGTCCGCACCGCCGCGGCCCGACTCCATGGTACGGACTCACCTTCGCGCGCCGCGCGTGGCTGACCGGCTCCGGCCGCCCGAACTCCGCTCCGGCCGCCCACAAACCCGCCCCGGCCACCCATAAAACCCGCTCCGGCCGCCCGAAAGCTCACACCGGACCAGCCCAAACCTCACACCGGACCGGCCTGATTCCCGACGGCCTGCGCCGAGGCGCCGGTGAGCTCGCCGCGCAGCGCGTCGACGAGCGGACCGTCCGCGGGCAGCCAGGGGACGTCGTCGAGCTCCTGCGCGCCCAGCCACCGCAGGGCGTCGTGCGCGGTGGCGACCGGCGTTCCCTGAAGCACCCGGCCCAGCCACAGCCGCATCCGCCAGCCGGGAGCAGGCAGCGCGATCTCCCCGAACAGGCGGCCGACCTCGATCTCCACCGCGAGCTCCTCGCGGCATTCGCGGCGCAGTGCGGTGAGCTCGTCCTCCCCCGGCTCGACCTTGCCGCCCGGGAACTCCCACAGGCCCGCGAGCGCCGGCGGCGACACCCTGCGCGCGGCGAGGACCCGGCCGGCCTCGTCGACCAGCGCGACGGCGACGACCAGCCCCTTCAGATCCTGTCCCACGGCCGAACTCCCTCCATCGATGCACTGCGTCCAACCCACGCGGCCCGCGGCCCGCGCGCTCCAGGAGGTGGCGGTGCCGGGCCGCGGATGACACCATCCGCGCGAGGAGCGTCGCACTCGGTGTTCCCGCCGCCCCGGGGCCCTCCGGCGAGCACGAGCGGAACCACCGCCGAAGATCACCACTGAAGGCCACCGCGAAGGCCACCAACCGCCCGCACCGTCCATCACCCCATCCCGCCCGCTCCACCCCCATCAACCACCGACATCACCGCGCCACGGATCGCCGAGGAGTCACGGATGCCCGTCCGGCTGGACAACAGCGCTGTCACCACGTCCCTGGAAGCCCTGCCCGGCTGGATCGGCGACGCCGACCGGATCCGGCTGGAGATCCTCGTCGACGGCGACGAGGCGACCGCCATCGTCGACGAGGTGATGCGCGAGGCGGACGCGATGGACCATCACCCCGTCGTGGAGCACGGCCCCGGAAGCACCATCTTCACCGTCTGGACCCACTCGGCCGGCGGCGTGACCGAGCTGGATGTGGAGCTGGCCCGGCGGATCTCGTCGATCCTGCGTTCCGCCGGCGTCTCCTTCTGACGACCAGCGCCACCAGCTGACACACGCGCCACCAGGCGGCAGGCGCCGTCCGGCCGGCACCAGAAGTTCCGCGCCTGAAGCTCGGCGCCTGAAGACTGGCGGGTCAGAAGGTCGGCATCGCCGTGAAGGAGCCGTCCGGCGCGCACGGGAGCGGAACGACGACCCGGACCGCTGCCGCGTCGATGGGCCCGTACAGGTGCGGGAAGAGCGCACCGCCGCGGTCCGCGGGCCCGGCGGCCGGCTCCCAGCGCAGCGGGGCGGTCAGGCCCTGCGGGTCCACGACGACGAGCAGCATGTCGGTGCGACCCCGGTAGTAGAGGTTCGCCGTCTCCAGCACCAGCTCCGGCGCGGAAAAATGGACGAAGCCCTCGTCCCCCAGGCTCGCCGGCCGGTAACCGTCCGCTCCAGCCGCCCACTCGGACCGGCTCACCAAATGGCAGATCATCCGCACGAACTCCGTCCCGTCCGGTCCTACCCGCTGCTGTGCTGCCCACCGCCACACCGAGGTCCGGCGATCCGGTGCGCGAACTCCGGAGCCTGCGACCCTGGACGGTATGGACGAATCGAGACCTCCCGCGTCCAGTCGCATCATCGGGGTGGACCTGGCCCGCGGCGTGGCGCTGATCGGCATGGTGGCAACCCATGTGTACCCCGCGTTCACCGACACCGCCACGGACCATCCGGCGATCTCACCCGCGTTCACCATCGCGGCGGGGCGGGCCGCCGCGGCGTTCGCGGTGCTCGCCGGGGTGGCGCTGGTCCTGTCCACCCGTCGGCGCAGCGCCGCGCAGGCCCAGCTCTCGGTGTTCCTCCGCGCGCTGGGCATCGGCGTCATCGGCCTGGCCCTCGCCTACGCGGACTCGGGCATCGCGGTCATCCTGGTCTACTACGCGCTTCTGTTCGCCCTGGCCCTGCCGCTGCTGCGCGCGGACGTCCCCGTGCTGGTGACGGTGGCCATCCTGGCGATGGTCGCGGTACCGGTGATCAGCCACACCGTGCGGGACGACCTGCCGGTGTCCGATCTGCCCTCGCCGACGTTCGCCGATCTGAGCCGGCCCGGCCCACTGCTGGCGAAGCTGACGCTCACCGGGGTCTACCCGGCACTGGCCTGGTTGGGCTACCTGTGTGCGGGGATGGCGGTGGCCCAAGCCGATCTGCGATCTCGCGTGGTCGCCGTGCGCCTGTTCGCCGGCGGACTCCTGCTGGCCGTCGTGGCCAGCGGGACGTCCTGGCTGCTGCTGGGGCCGCTCGGCGGCGGCGAGCACCTCGAGGACCCGGCGACCGTCCCCGGTGTGGGCAACCTGCCCCAGGGCTGGTTCATCGACTCCGGCCTGTACGGCACCACGCCGACCGACTCCGCCTGGTGGCTGGCCGTCGACACCCCCCACTCGACGACGCCGCTGGACCTGGCCCACACCACCGGAACGGCGCTGGCGCTGCTCGGACTGGCCCTGCTGGTGGCGCACATCCCGCTGACCCGCCCGGTCACGGCCGTCGGCGCGATGACGCTCACCTTCTACACACTGCACGTCGTCGTGATGTCCACGCACGCCCTGCCCACGGACCCGACCTGGTCGTACGTGCTCCAGATCCTGGTCGCGCTCACCGCCGCCACCGCCTGGCAGCTGACCGGGCGACGCGGGCCGGCCGAGGCCGCCGTCTCGGTGCTGCCCCGGGCCGCCCGCCTGCTGAGGAGCCCAAGAGGTTCCAGTGTCAGCCTGGGTCAGCGAACCTGAGAACGGCCCCCCGCAACGCGGACGAAATGCGCGTGGCGCGAATACAGCAACAGGCACCGCCAAATGTCTCCGTCTTCCCTGGAAGGCAACGGCCGGGTGGGTCCGGTGCCTGAGCAAGGCCGAAGAGCTGGTCCGATCGGGTGCCGGAGGAGAAACCCCGGACCCATACTGACCAGGTGGAGTCCTATGGGTGGGTAACCCCAGCGCTGTTCGGAATCGTGGTGCTCATCCTTGTCGGACGCGCCATGGGAGACCGCCCGCTACACGGTAAGCACGGAAAGATCTCCGCCGCCGCCCTCGCAATCCTGTTCACCGGCGTGGCGCTCAACGCTCTCTCCGGGGCTCTGGAAGCGGAGCACGGCACCGCGGCACTGACGCTGACCCTGCTGGGCCTTGCCTGCTTCGTGACGGCGGTCGTGGTGTGGGTGTGGCAGGGCTGGCGGGAAGGCCCTACCACCCGGACCACCCGGCGCATCTCCGGGCGCTGGCGACACCGGGCATCTGCGGAATAACGTCAGCGGGTCGGCATCGCCCACCCCGACCACCGGTCGCGGTGGGCGGGGTGGGCGGGGTGGTCAACAGTAGTGGCCGGTGGCGAGAGCCACCGAGGCGGTCGCAGATCGGCGCCGATCCAGATCGCTGGTCGGTGGGCGAGGAGGTTCGCACTCCTACGAACGCGGCCGGGCCTTCGAGAGCCCGGTATCCCGGCGGCGCGGTGGCGCGGTTTGGCAAGTCGCAGGAGTGAACGATTTTGGTCGTCCCGACGACCGAAATCCTTCTTTCTTGCGGGTTGCCAGGCGACCCTGCACTCCCCTTTTTTCAGGGTCTTGCTCAGGAGCAGTGGCAGCGCACCGGTTCGTTCAGGCCGAGGTCGACCCAGGTGTCGGGCGAGGCCGGGGTTGGCGTTGAACCGGTCAGACGTTGAAGCGGAAGTCGACGATGTCGCCGTCGGCCATCACGTAGTCCTTGCCCTCCATCCGGACCCTGCCGGCGGCGCGGGCCGCGGCCATGGAGCCGGCGGACATGAGGTCGTCATAGGACACGATCTCGGCCTTGATGAAACCGCGCTGGAAGTCGCTGTGGATCGCGCCGGCGGCCTCCGGAGCCGTGTCACCGGCCTTGATGGTCCAGGCCCGTGACTCCTTCGGCCCGGCCGTGAGGAAGGTCTGCAGCCCGAGAGTGTGGAAGCCGATCCGGGCGAGCTGCGCCAGCCCGCTCTCCTCCTGCCCAAGCGACGCCAGCAGCTCGGTGGCGTCCTCCTCGGGCAGCTCGATCAGCTCGGCCTCGACCTTCGCGCAGAGGATCACCGCGTCGGCCGGGGCCACCAGGTCGGCGAGCTCCTTGTGCCGGCCCGGGTCGGCCAGGACGTCCTCGTCGACGTTGAAGACGTAGAGGAACGGCTTCGCCGTCAGCAGGAACAGCTCGCGCAGCTCGGCCCGGTCGATCGACGGCTCGCTCGACAGCGGGCGGCCCGCGTCGAGGACCTCCTGGGCCGCCTTCATCGCCGCCAGCAGTGGCTGCTTCGAGCGATCCAGGCGGACTTCCTTCTCCAGCTTCGGCAGCCGGGCGCCGATCGTCTGCAGGTCGGCCAGCACCAGCTCGGTGTTGATCGTCTCGATGTCGGACGCCGGGTCGACGTTCCCCTCGACATGGACCACATCCGGATCCGAGAAGACCCGGACGACCTGGCAGACCGCGTCCGACTCGCGGATGTTGGCCAGAAAGCGGTTCCCCAGCCCCTGCCCCTCCGACGCGCCCCTGACCAGGCCGGCGATGTCGACGAAGCTCACCGTGGCGGGGACGACCCGTGCGCTGGAGAACATCTCGCCCAGCTTCGCGAGCCGCGAGTCCGGGACGCCGACGACACCCACATTGGGCTCGATCGTCGCGAACGGGTAGTTGGCCGCCAGGACCTCGTTACGGGTCAGGGCGTTGAACAGCGTGGACTTGCCCACGTTGGGCAGCCCGACGATGCCGATCGACAGACCCATGGGCAAGGAGTCTACGGGTGATCGGGGGGCCCGGGCTCCGCAGGGCGTGCCGGTGCCGGACCGGGGGCTGGCGCACACCCGGCCACCGGCACCATCGGATCATCAGCACCAGGAGGATCCCCGCACTGTCCGCAGCCTGACAGTCATCGCTCGGTCACCTCCGCCGCAGGGCCCCCGCCCGCTCGGGACAACCGCCCCGCCGGCCCGGAAACCACCGCACTCCAGGCGAACCAAGGGCCGTGACCACGGCGGACGCGTCCGCTCGACCCGGAATCGACCACGCACCGGGGCGGCGGCGCGCCACACATATTGGTAGCGCATCGTGCATAAAGGTATGCCCAAAGTGCGGCGACCAAGACGCGCTGGCTAGTCTGACTATCGCCCTGACGCAGCCGCAAACTTGGGGCGGTACGTTGCCCTGGTGAGTACGCCGCCCCACCGGCAGCCCGCCGGACCGCCCGGCAGGTCCGGGCGCGGCCGCGTGCCGGATGACGGCTACCCGTACAACCAACGTGAACGGGTCGGATCACCACCTCCGGCCACGGTTGTCACCGGGACCCGCCGAGGTCTGTCCGCGTTCGGCGCGGCATTGCTCGTCATCGTCGTGGGCGCTGTCGGCGCGATCGTCGACTCGCTGCTCTTCGACAATCTTCGGTTCGTCTTCGGTGTCCTCTTCGTGGCCGCCTGCGTCCTGGCCGTGGTGCGAGTCCACGTCGACGACCTGATCGGCGTCGTCATCATGCCGCCACTCGCCTACGCGGTGATCACGATCATCGTCGGCTATGTCAACCCGGCCGCAGAAGGCGGGAGCAGCGGGCTGAAGGACCGGGCGATCAACGTCGGGTACGAGATGATCCTGCACGCTCCGGTCCTGCTCGCGGCAGTCATCCTTGTCGCCGTCCTCGCGGCCCTCCGCGGGCGGCGGGTGCAGGTGGCCCGGCGCGAGCGGCAGCGTTCCCTGGCCCAGTCCGCGGCGGCCCGCCGGCGCCGGCCTATCTGACACCGCCCACGGCCCGCCAGGCCGTGATCCGATCACATCCGCCGACCTGATCCGGTCCGCGCTGGACGGATGAACGACGGGCGCTCGCCACGAGGTTCCGCGACACGGAGCCCTGCCGCACGAGTGCTCTGACCGCACGACGCTCCGACCACACGAGGCTCTGCCGCATCCGGCCACGAGACTCCGCCGCATCCGGCGTGGCCGCCGGTCGTGCCGCGGCCGCGTTACGGGGCACGGAAGGTCCAGGCGTGCAGGCGGCGACCCACGACACACACCAAGGCGCCAGAAGACGCATTCATCCACATTGTTCACGGGTTAGCACTCATGGGCTTTCCTCAGGCCAGCAAGGGCACCCACCACCAATAGGCACCCGAGGGTCATCAGCGCAACAGCGGAACCGGCGGACCCGTGGGGTACTGTTACCCCGTGGCCACCTACACGCCGAATTTCCGGGATCGCGTTCCGCGCTCCTGGTGGCGGCAGTGTCGGTGCGGCCATCTGGACGATTCGCACCGGCATTACCGTCCGGGGAGTGACTGCGGCAAATGCGTATGCCCGCGGTTCACGCGCCTGCAGCGCCGTGCCGCCCGGGCGGTCGCACCACCGCCCTAGGGCGCCGGCGGTGTGCTGTGGGCAGCGGCGCGGCGTCCGCATCCTCCTGTCACACCGCCGGCCGCCACGCCGAGCTCTGACCACGTCGAGGTGGAGATGCCGGCCCCCGGCCCACTCGTGGGCTTGGCGGCCGCACATCACACGCGGGCGTCGGGACGGCGAGGTCTTCAGCCGGCCACGCCCGCAAGCTCAAATCGAATCCCCAAGAACTAGATGATTGAACCTTTTTCAATGCCGACAGGCGAGTGCTTCACCTTGCCCACAAGCAACAAAGAACCACCCATCAGCAGAGCCACGCCGATGACCATTCATTTTCAGCTCACCTCTTGACACAGATCTCCCTACCGTAACGGCGCCGCTACTCGCGGCAATAGCCCATGCTAGATTCCGCTGGACGCCGACCGGTTACTTTCCGCGATATGGCCGACCCGTGAAGGCGGTCGGCCCGGGGACCGCTGGAGGGGCGATAGTGTCTTCCTCGCAATCCGTCACGACGATCAAGCACAAAGAATTCAAGGAAGACCCGGAGAGAACCGAGACGGCGCGTTCCGCGCCGACGAACACCCGGGCACGCGGACGAGGAGGCCCGCCCAACCGTCCGCGCCCGGTCCCGATCCTGCGCTACGACGTTGCCGCCGATCCGGCCGGGCACGCCCCGCGCAGATCGACCGTCACACCGGCGGTCTTCGCCCGCCACCGCCGCATGATCCAGCGAGCCCGTCGCCACTTCATGACCGTCACCGAGTACTGCTCGGCGCTCCGGTCGGCCGACGCTCCGCCCGACGCGATCGTCGTGACCTTCGACGGGGATCGGGCCGAGACGTTCGTGGCAGCCCGCGAGCTGGCCGAGCGGGGGCACGCGGCCACCGTCTTCGTGACCACGTCCCGGCTGGGGGCACCCGGCATGCTCAGCGAGGCCGACATCCGCCGTCTGCATGAGCTGGGTGTCGAGATCGGTGCGAGCGGTCACAGCGGGCGGCGCCTCGACGGCATGCACCGCTCGGACGTGACCGCGGAGATCACGTTGTCCCGGCGGAGGCTGGCCGCGATCACCGGCGAGGAACCGCGGTCCTTCGCCTATCCGCGCGGTGGGTGGGATCCCCCGGCTCGCCAGCTGGTCATCGCCGCCGGCTACAGCGCTGCCTGCGCTGTGGGCGAGGCGCTGTCCCATCCGGGCGACGATCCGTTCGCGCTCACCCGCCTGACCGTCGGCGGTGGGCTCACCGACCACCGGGTTCGTGCCTGGCTCGACGGCATCGGCCGCACGCTGCCTCGCACGTTCCTGTCCGGGTCGAGGCTGCGGCTCGTCCAGCCCGGGCTCGGGGTCCGCGTGCCGACCCGCGTCAGTGGCGTGTACCACCCCCTGTTCGCGCCACGCGCTCCCCGGGCAACGCAGGTTCCACCGGTTGACCGGCCCGGGCACCCGCAGCGGTGACGACGCCGGCGGTCGGGCCGCGCGGGTTCCGGAGCACCCGGCGGGCCCGCGGTGCTGAGCTGGTCGGGAGCACCGACTGGGCCTGGCCGGCCGCGTGGACCGGAAGCAGCGACTGGCCGGACCTGGCGGACAACCCGTCACGGTCCGGTCCCGGGCCGCTGGCCAGGCGAGGCGGCGTTCCACGGCGGCCTGATCGACCCCGACGGCTCAGGTGGCTCAGCGCGCCACACCGGGTCGCGGGGGTCGCGCGGGCAGTCGCAGCCAGCCGCCGCCTGGGTACTGCCGCCCAGCTGGCGGGCCTGCTGCTGGCCGGGGTCTTCTGGGGCTTCGCCGCCCACCGCATGCCGGCATCAGTGCTCGCCGCCGATGCCACCGTCGCCCTGTGCCTGTGGGCCATCGTCCAGGTGGCACGGGCGGCCGTGGGCGACACCGGCCCGAGCGGTCAGCTGCGGGCGGGCGGGCTCGCCATGCTGATGGCCGTCGCGCTCACCGAGGGCGGCGGCTGGTTGATCCCGGACCTCGACTTCCTCCGGACGAAGCCCGGCTTCCTCATCCTCGTGCCGCTGGCCGCGGCCAGCGGGGCGTTGTGGCCCGGTCACCTGGGCGGGCAGCGGTCCAGCAGGCCTCCCGATCCGGGCCGCCCTGCACTGATGGAGCCCGGGCTGCTCATGGGACCTGGCGGGATCGGCGCGGTCGCGGTCGGGCTCATCCGGACCGGCACACTCGTCGCGCTCGTCGCGACCGCGGTCGGCCAGGTACATCTGGCACTGCTCGCGTGGCTGGCACCGGTAGCGCTGGCCGCCGGTCCGCGGTGTGGATGGCTGCTCTGGCACGCGACCACCGGGCCAGCGGCAGCCCCGGGACCATGCCCCGCCCCACGCGGCGCGGGCCTGGTCCCGGTCCCGAGCGGGCACCCGCGGATTCCCAGGCAACGGCTTCCCGAGCGACAGGCCACCAGGCACCAGGTCCGCGGGCACCAGGTCCGCAGGCAGGGGATCCGCAGGCGAGAGGCCGTCGGGCGACGGTTCACCGGCGGCCAGCCGGCGGCAGGAACGACCGCAACGGGGCGGGTGCTGTGGCCCGCGGTGGCGACCGGACTGACCGCCATCCTGTTGAGCCAGCAGGCGGACGCGGCCTGCGCCTCCTTCGCACTGGCCGCCTTCGCCGTCGCCGCGGCGACCGGGCCGGTCGGCGACCGCGGGCCGGCTGCCCTGCCGGCTGTGGCTGTCGCCCTGGTCGCCGCACCGGCGCTCTGGGCCTCGTTCGGCCCCGGCTATCCGGCCGAGGGCACCGCCACCCTGCGGCTGCTCCTGCTCGCCCTTGCGATCGACGCGCTGCCCGCGGTTCGGGCCACCGCCACCCGGCCGGTGATCCACCGGGCGGGCGCGATGACCGGCCTGATCGCGCTGGTCGCTCTGCTCCCGCTGGCGTCCCCGGGCCACGAAGCCGAGGGATACGCCTTGGCGCTCCTGGTCGGGCGCACAGTTGCCGCGCTGTCGGCTGTCGGCTGGGCCTACCTGGTCGACAGCCATCCCGTTGGTCACCAAGGAGACACGGCGAACTACCTGCCGTAGCTTCGTAAGTGTGGACAAGCAGCCGGTCACGCGGGTCCTCGTCATCGAGCAGGGGGCGGGGCTCTGGGAATCCCAGCGTTTCGTCCTGCGGATGGCGCCGTTGCTGGAGCGGCGCGGCGTCGAGCAGATCCTGGCCACTCCGCCCGGCAGCCCGGCCGCGGCCGCCTGGCAGGCCGCGGGTCGGGAACACGCCACGCTTCCGGGGCCATTGAGCCGAACTCTGCGCCATCCGGACCGACCCCGCGACCGCGCTCTGACCGCTCGGGAGACCGGGCGGACCATGGCCACCGCTGCCCGCGCCGCACAGCTCGCGCGACGCCTCGACGTCGACGTCCTGCAGGCCAACAGCCACTGGTCCCACCTGGCCGCGGTCCTGGCCGCGGCCGCGTGCCGACGACCGGCTCTTCTCGTCCTCCATGAGGAGAACGACCCGGATCTGGTCGGTCGGCTACGCGGGGCGGTGGTGCGCGCCGCCGCCGGGTCCGTGGCGGTCAGCGATGCGGTCGCGTCCTCCCTGCCACCCTGGGCGGCCGGGAGGACTGTGGTCGTCCGCAGCGGTGTCGACACCGACGGGCTTCGCCCCGGTCCGGTGGACCCCGCGGTGCGGGCGAGCCTGTCCACCGACCCGACGGCGCCGCTGGTCCTGGTCGTGTCCCGGCTCGACCAGTGCTCGGGAATCGACGCGGTGATCCGCGCCGTGGCCGCGCTCCCCCAGCACCTGGCGTCGACCCGGCTGGCTGTCGCGGGCGCGCCCAGCACGGATCCGAGTTCACCGACCTCGCCTCGGCGGCTGGGTGCTGAGCTGCTCGACGGCCGTGTGGTCTTTCTGGGGCCTCGCAACGACGTCGGCGACCTGCTGCGGGCCAGTGACGTCCTGGTTCTCACGTCCAGCCTCGAAGGGCTTCCGCGCTGTGTGCTGGAGGCGCAGGCCTGCGGACGGCCCGTGGTCTGCTTCCCGTCAACGGGAGTGCCGGAGATCGTGACCGACCAGGCCACCGGGCTGATCGCCCGCCCGAACGACATCGCCGATCTCAGCGACAAGATCGCCCAGGTGCTCGACAACGGCACGCTCGCCGACCTGCTACGAGCCCGGGCCCGAGCCAACGTCGTCGCCCAGCACACCCTCGCCGCCCAGGCCGACTCGCTGGCCGGGATTCTCGTGGGCCTCACCAGCCAGGCCGGTTTCCGGCATCGACGCCGGCGCGGCCACAGCCGCGCCACAGCGGCACGACGTCAAAACCGCCACCAGCCCGCGGCGGGACTGCAGTGGCAGCAGTCAGGCAATTCGTGATCCGCGGGTGAGGACGATCCGGTCGAGGTGCCAGGTCAGGCCGGCCGGGCGAGGCTATGCGGAGGCACCGGGGCGGGCCGCGGTGCCCGGCGTGCGGCGCCGCGGCTGATGGCACCGGTCGCCGTCGGCGAGACGGGAACCTCGTCGCGCCCCGGTGCCGTCCCCAGGACCAGGTCGGCGACCGGGCTCGTCACGCCGAGCCAGTACCCCTCGTTGCGGTAGTGGTGCAGGCGATGCCCGCGCCACACCCGCCGGTAGTAGCGGCTCGACGGCCGGATCGAGGTGTGGATCAGGAAATGCGTCCAGTCGTAGGCCAACGCGCCGAGGCCCAGGCAGACCGCCACCGTCCCGGCGGTCGGCGGGGCCAGCGCCGCGACCGCCACCGCCGCTGCCGCGCCGGCCGTCACCTCCCGCGGGCGCAGGAACATCGTGTCCAGGTTGGTGGGGTCGCGGTGATGCTGCTCGTGACCGTAGCCGGCCAACTGGTAGCCGATCGAACCCAGCGCCCCGCCCGGCTGGGCGTGCAGCAGGCACCGATGAACCGCCCACTCGACGAACGGCTGCGCGCCCAGGCAGGCCGCCGCGGTGACGGCATCGCGCCGGCGCAGCGGGCCGCGCACGTACCTGACCGCGGCGACGGCGCCGACGGCACCCAGCAGCACCGGTGGGCGTGGATGCGCCAGGAACCGCCGCAGCGCCTCGGGCAACGTCGTCACGTCGGCCGCGCTCCCGTGCGGACCGGGACGGTCGAGACGGGTCACCGCGCGGCGAACCGCGGCGGCGCCGGGTAGGCCGGGTAGCCGCCGGCCCGACGCCGCGGGCGGGACGAACCGGGCGAGTGCCAGCTCAGCCATGGCGACTCATCAGAACGGAACGGTCGAGTAGGCCTGCAGCTTGGTCAGCTGGTGCTGGCTGTCGACCCGCCGGATGGTGCCGGAGCGGGACCGCATGACCAGCGACGAGGTGCTCGCGCCACCCGGACGGTAGCGCACACCCGCGAGCAGCTCGCCGTCGGTGATGCCGGTCGCCACGAAGAAGACGTTCTCGCTGCTGACCAGGTCACGGGTGTGCAGAACCCGGCCCGGGTCGTGGCCGGCGGCGACGACCTTCGCCCGTTCGGCGTCGTCCCGCGGCCACAGGCGGCCCTGGATCACGCCTCCGATGCACGTCACCGCGCAGGCCGCGATGATCCCCTCCGGGGTGCCGCCGATCCCCAGCAGCAGGTCGACACCGGTGTCCTCGGTGGCGGCCATGACCGCGCCGGCCACGTCACCATCCGAGATGAGCTTCACCCGGGCGCCCGCTGCCCGGATCTTGTCCACGAGCTCGGTGTGCCGCGGGCGGTCGAGCACCACGACCGTCACATCGCGCGGCAGGATGCCCTTCGCCTTCGCGACCGCGCGGATGTTGTCCTCCACCGGGGCATCGATGTCGACGACGCTGGCCGCCTCCGGCCCGGTGACGAGCTTCTCCATGTAGAAGCAGGCGCTGGCGTCGTACATCGAGCCGCGCTCGCTGACCGCCATCACCGAAACCGCGTTGTTCATGCCCTTGGAGGTCAGGGTCGTGCCGTCCACCGGGTCGACGGCGACGTCACACTCCGGCCCTTCGCCGGAGCCGACCTCCTCGCCGTTGTACAGCATGGGGGCCTCGTCCTTCTCCCCCTCGCCGATCACGACGACGCCGCGCATCGACACCGTCCCGACGAGCCGGCGCATGGCGTCGACAGCGGCCTGGTCGGCGCCGTTCTTGTCACCGCGCCCGACCCAGCGGGCAGCGGCCAGCGCGGCGGCCTCGGTCACCCGGACCAGCTCCAGTGCCAGGTTTCGGTCTGGCGCCTGGCCTTCGACGGCGAGGGATACAGGTACGGAAGCGGTCTCGGCAGCCACGTGATGGAGCGTAGTTCGCCGCCGCCCCGCGTGCCGCCGAGAGTTGCCTGGCTCCCATCACCACCGACGGCACGTCACCGTCGCGCTCCGGTGCGGCACCCCGGTCAGCCGGACGGGTCCGGCCCGCTCAGGGGCCCGACGCCAACGGCACGGCCCATCCATGATCTTGGTCGGCCGCCCCGCCAAGGGATCACAGAGCGGCGACGGAGCCGCCGGAAAAAATCTTCGGAGGCCGCGCAACCTTCGGTGGACGACCCGCGTCAAACAGGTTGATACGGGTGGCCGTCACGCGGAGGGGGCGTGACGGCCACCCGCGGTCGTTTCTGGTCAATCCGCGTTTCGGGGGTGCCCCCGGAGCCGCGTGGGCCGCGGGCCGCGGGGGGGCGCCGCGGCCCACGCCGGGTTGCGGCAGGCACAGGGTTGCGGCAGGCACAGGGCCACCGGCAGGCACAGGGTTGCGGCAGGCACAGGGCCACCGGCACGCGCCAGGCCACGGCAGTCACCGGCTACGGCAGACGCCCCGGTGAGTCAGGCCGCGCCCGAGACCGCGTTGACGTCGATCGGGCGCAGCGCGGCGGCGACGGTCGCCAGATCGGCCTGTTCCGCCCCACCTGGGCCGCCGCCGTCGTCGACGATCGACGTCACGCCGCCGGTGTCAACCCGGGTCAGCGCCAGGTGCCCGTCGCTGTCACGCCGTTCGTCCCAGGTCTGGCCGGCGACGTCCACCGAGCCCGTGATGGGTCGGTCGCCGAGGATGGCCTGCACGGCGTCGGGGGCGTTGCTCTGCAGGAACCGAGCGAAGGTCCGGTCATCCGGCCGGTCCACGACATAGCCGATGGTGATCCGGGTGTTGTCCCCGTCACTGGTTCCGCCGGAGGGCAGCGTCACCCGGACGGTGGTGGGCTTGAAGACCTCCGGCAGACCCGCTGGCGCCGAGGCAGGGTACGGCGCCTGGCGCGCGTACGCGCTGAGCGTGGCCTCGATGTCCTCGACCACGGCGACGTCGGGTTCGTCGTCGCCATGCGGCATCACGAAGACGAAGAAGACGGCGACTCCCGCCAGCACCACCGCGAGCGACAGCACCATGTCCCGAATTGTTTCCTGACCGCGTTGACGCGCCACGCCCTCAATCTTCCAGTTCCCGACCGCCGGACCGGCGCGACCAGAGCTGACCGCACCGGGGGCCGTCACCTGCAACCCCGCTACCTGACCCTACGGCCCGACCCGCCCCTGCCACCTCCGCCGGATCCACCCAACGTGTTACAGCCGGCACCGCCCCGGAGCCACCGCACGAGAATTCGCGCCGGCGCGCTCCGCGCGACCGCACAGAGATAACGGTCGGAGACGACCACATCACCCGGAGACACCTCACTGGCGCGCTACGCCTGCACTGCGACGTCTCAGTAGCTCCAGTGGCTCGTTGCCGGCAACCACCTCCTGCCGGCAACCACCTCCGCCGATCATCACTCCTGATGGTCGGCAAGGTGGACAATGTCACGGATTGAATCGATCAAGATCGCTGGTTGGCGGGCGGTGCTCGCGTTTCACGAACGCGGCCGAACCTCCGAAAACCCATAGCCCCGTGAACCCGCGACCCGGCGACCCGGCGACCCGGCGACCCGGCTTGTCAAGTCGCAAGAGTGAAGGATTTTGGTCGTTGGAACGACCAAAATCCTTCACTCTTGCGGGTCACCAAGCGACCCTGCGCCCCTTTTGCCCCTCTTGGGGTGAATTGATCGCACCGCGACCCGATGCGAGATCCACGCGGCCGTCACGCCGGCCCGAGCGGGTTCGCCGCGAGTCGGGACCGGGCGCCGTCCAGCAGGCGCTGGCACAGCGACGCGAGCTCCTCGCCGCGCTCCCAGAGTGTCAGCGACTCCTCCAGCGAGCACCCGCCGGCCTCCAGCCTGCGGACCACTTCCTCCAGCTCCGCACGCGCCGCCTCGTAGGTGACCTCGGAACCACCGTCGTGTGACGCGCGCGCGGTGGGCCGGCCGGCGCCGGGCTGACCGGCATCGGCCGCGCCCGCTGTCGGCGTCGCTTCAAGATCAGTCATCGTGGTCTCCATGTCCCTGCCCCGTGCCGGCGGATCCCCCGCTGGTTGTCTGGGTACTCACACCGCCTACGCCGACCACGTGCGCCCGCGTGGCCTCCGCGCCATCCACAGCGGCGGCATCCGGATCGACGTCATCCACAGTGGCGGGTGCGGCAGCGACGGCGGGTGCGGCGGCGACGGCGGGTGCGGCGGCGACGGCGGGTGCGGCGGCGACGGCGGGTGCGGCGGCGACGGCGGGTGCGGCGGCCACGCTGGCGGCGAAGGTACCGCCCGCGACCCTGACCACCAGCCGCTCGCCGCCGGCCACCTCGGCCGGTGACCGGACGACGAGGCCGTCGGCCCGCTGGACCAGGGCGTAGCCGCGGTCCAGCGTCGCGGCCGGCGACAGTGCGCGCATCCGGGCCGCGGCGTGTGCCAGGTCACGCTCGGCGACCTCCACCGCGTGCAGAACGCAGCGCCGCGACCGCGAGCGCAGGGTTTCGACTGCCTGTTCCCGGTGCTCGATCTCGCGCAGCGGCGCCGCCAGCACGGGACGACCCCGCAGGTCGGCGAGGCGGCGGGCCTCGATGTCGAGCCGGTGGGTGAGAACGCGGCGGGCCCGCCCACGCAGCGCGTCCACTCCGGCGGCCTGCTCGGCGACGTCGGGGACCACCCGCTTGGCCGCGTCCGTCGGGGTGGAGGCCCGAACATCGGCCACGAAGTCGAGCAGAGGTGTGTCCTGCTCGTGTCCGATTGCCGACACCACCGGTGTCCGGGCCGCGACAACGGCACGAAGGAGGGCCTCGTCCGAGAACGGTAGAAGATCTTCCAGGGAGCCGCCGCCGCGCGCGATGACGATCACCTCGACGGCGCCGTCGGCGTCCAGTTCGGCCAGTGCGTCGATGATCTGGCTCACCGCCAGCGGCCCCTGGACGGCCACCTCACGTAGCTCGATACGCACGGCCGGCCACCGACGGCGCGCGTTCTCGACGACGTCCCGCTCGGCTGCGGATGCACGGCCGGTAATCAGCCCGACGACTCCGGGCAGGAACGGCGGCCGCTTCTTGCGGCTCGCCGCGAACAGCCCCTCGGCCGCCAGCGTCGCCTTCAGCCGCTCCAGCCGGGCCAGCAGGGCGCCCGCACCAAGTGGCCGAATCTCCGTGACCGCAAGGGCCAACGTGCCCCTACCCGCGTGGAAGGACGGCTTCCCCCACACCACCACCCGGGCTCCGTCGACCAGCCCCGGACCGACCGCGTCGCACACCGCGCGGGGGCAGGTGACCCGCAGGGAGACGTCCGCCACGGAGTCACGCAGAGTCATGAAAACGGTCCCCATGCCGGGCCGGCGGGAGATCTCCGTGACCTGACCTTCAACCCAGACCCGCCCCAACCGGGAGATCCAGTCACCCATCGCCCGGGAGATCGTCCGCACCGGGAGCGGTTCGTCGGGCGTCGACGTCAGGGCCATCCACGCACCGTACGACCCACCGGGCCGGCAAGGTCATCACGGCTCGGACGATGTTCGCATCCGGTGATGCTCCGCTCGGCGGCCCTTGGCGCCGAGCGGCACCCGCGTAGACTGCTGCGACATGGGGCGGGTCCTGTTGGCCAAGCCGCGCGGCTACTGCGCGGGTGTCGATCGCGCGGTCCAGACCGTCGAGAAGGCACTCGATCTGTACGGGTCGCCGGTGTATGTACGCAAGCAGATCGTGCACAACGCCCACGTCGTCAAGACGTTGGAAGCGAAGGGCGCGATCTTCGTTGAAGAGACCGACGAGGTGCCGGTAGGCGCCACGGTGGTGTTCTCGGCGCACGGCGTGGCACCGACGGTCCACGAGGAGGCAGCCTCGCGTCAGCTCCGCACCATCGACGCGACGTGCCCCCTTGTCACCAAGGTGCACTCCGAGGCTCGCCGGTTCGCCAAGGAGGATCTTGACATCCTCCTGATCGGTCATGAGGGCCACGAGGAGGTGGTGGGCACCACTGGCCAGGCGCCGGACCGCATTCATCTCGTGGACGGTCCGGAGGACGCGGCTGCGGTGAAGGTCCGGGACCCGAAGCGGGTCGCGTTCCTCTCGCAGACGACACTGTCCGTCGACGAGACCATGACCACGGTGAACGCACTGCGCGAGCGCTTCCCGCATCTGCAGGGTCCACCGAACTCCGACATCTGCTATGCCACCCAGAACCGTCAGGTGGCAGTCAAGGAGATCGCCGAGAAGGTCGACCTCCTGATCGTCGTCGGCTCGCCGAACTCGTCGAACTCGGTCCGGCTCGTCGAGGTCGCCCTGGACGCGGGGGCACCGAAGTCCTTCCTGGTGGACGACTCCACCGAGGTGGACGAGAGCTGGCTCGACGGTGTCGAGACGGTCGGGGTGACGAGCGGGGCGTCGGTGCCCGAGGAGCTGGTCACGGGCGTCATGGCGTGGCTGGCGGAGCGCGGGTTCAACGACGTCGAGGAGGTCACCTCCGCCGACGAGCACCTGCTGTTCGCTCTCCCGCCGGAGCTCCGGCGGGACATCCGGGCCAAGGAGCGGGCCGCGGGCTGAGTCCCGCAGTAACCCGAAGCCCACAGGGGCCGAGGGATTTCCCGAACCGGGGCTCCGAGCATCGGTTCGAAACTTCGCGCCGGGTTCGGCGCGGCCGCACAAATCGTTGCGGTCGCGCCGAACCCGGCGCCTCTTTTTGCGCCCCCGACGCCCACGAACGTGCCACCAGTCCCGTCGGCGTGGCCGGCTCGGCACGCTGCACCGCCCGGGCATGACCACGCTGCGCCGCCGGGTGTGGCGGGGCACCGTCCGGCCTGCCCAGCGGCCCGTGCGGCGGGTGTGACGAGCATCCGCCATGACCTCGGCCCGGGCGACGGAAGCTCCTCATGTCCTAGGGTCGGCGGTGAGCCTTCTCCATCTCACGGTCCACGGCCGGGGGCCGCCGCAGGTCCGAGTCGACGACGGAAAAGGCTCAGTAGCTGGCCAGCGCCGCGGATGTCCTTCGCGGGTAGTCGCGCCGGCGACCGGCCAGGTCAATGTTGACGACATCTCGGGAGATCGGCGCATGAGCGAGCAGGAATACCGCATCGAGCACGACAGCATGGGTGACGTGCGGGTGCCGGCCTCGGCGAAATGGCGTGCGCAGACGCAGCGGGCGGTCGAGAACTTCCCCGTCTCCGGCCAGCGGATCTCCCGCGCCCACATCGCGGCGCTCGCCCGGATCAAGGCGGCCGCCGCGACGGTGAACGCGAAGCTCGGAGTACTCGACGGCGACGTGGCCGCGGCGATCGCCGAAGCCGCCGGCGAGGTGGCCCGCGGTGACTGGGACAACCAGTTCCCTCTCGACGTCTTCCAGACCGGCAGCGGCACCTCCTCCAACATGAACACCAACGAGGTGCTGGCGTCACTCGCCTCGGAGCGGCTCGGGCGGCCCGTCCACCCGAACGACCACGTGAACGCCTCGCAGTCGTCCAACGACGTCTTCCCGTCGTCGATCCACGTGGCGGCCACGCAGGGCATCGTGCACGAGCTGGTTCCCGCGCTCGACCACCTCGCGGTCTCGCTGGAGCGCAAGGCAACGGCGTTCGCCGGCGTGGTCAAGTCCGGGCGCACCCATCTGATGGACGCGACGCCGGTGACCCTCGGCCAGGAGTTCGGCGGCTACGCGGCGGCGGTCCGACTCGGCATCGAGCGGCTGAACGCCGCGCTGCCCCGGGTCGGCGAGCTCCCGCTGGGCGGCACGGCGGTCGGCACCGGAATCAACACGCCGCCCGGCTTCTCCGCCGCGGTCATCGCGGAGCTCGCGGCGACGACGGGGCTGCCGCTGACCGAGGCCCGTAACCACTTCGAGGCGCAGGCCTCGCGGGACGGGCTCGTCGAGGCGTCCGGTGTGCTGCGGGTGATCGCGATCTCGCTTTACAAGATCTCGAACGACCTGCGCTGGGCCTCCTCGGGCCCGCGGGCCGGCCTGGGCGAGATCCGGCTGCCCGACCTGCAGCCCGGTTCGTCGATCATGCCGGGCAAGGTCAACCCGGTCATCCCGGAGGCGGTCTGCCAGGTGGTCGCGCAGGTCGTCGGCAACGACGCCGCGGTGGCCTTCGGCGGCTCGGCGGGCAACTTCGAGCTGAACGTGATGCTGCCGGTCATCGCGCGCAACGTGCTGGAGTCGATTCACATCCTGTCGACGATCAGTCGGCTGTTCGCGGACCGGTGCATCGACGGCATCGCTGCGGACGAGGAGCGCTGCCGGCGGTACGCCGAGTCCTCGCCGTCGATCGTGACGCCGCTGAACAAGTACATCGGCTACGAGGAGGCCGCGAAGGTCGCCAAGCAGTCCCTGGCGGAGGAGAAGACCATCCGCGAGGTCGTGCTGGAGCGCGGCTACATCCAGGCGGGCAAGCTGACCGAGGCCGAACTCGACGCAGCCCTCGACGTGCTGTCGATGACGCACCCGTGACGCATCCGTAACCGGGCTCGGGCGGACCCGGGCTCGGGCGGACCCGGCTCCCTGGACGACCAGGCGAGCCGGGTCCCTCATGCCGTACCCGCCCCCCTGACGGTTCGGCACCCCGCCGCGGAAGCCGTGGAAGACCCCCCAGCCAGCCTCCACGACTCCCGCGACCCCCTGCGACAGGTCCAACGAGGCACCGGAACTTTCGTTACGGCCCCCGCGCCATGAATTTTCCACGGGGCATCGCAGCCCGGCGGGCCACCGCCGCTGCAGGTGCGCAGGCCGGCTGCCCCGCAGCCGCAGCCGCCGCGCAGCCGTAGCTGCAGCCGCAGCCGCCGCGCAGCCGGGAGCCAGCAGCCGGGGCACTCGCCCGGGTGGGCACCGGCGGACCAACCGCATCCACCTTGTGGCTGTATGTGTCCATCGACACGGACGTCCGACCCGGCGTCGCAGATGTGACGATGCGAGGAAGTGACCGGGAAAAAGACGTAACAACACCGAGTAGCGGGTGTTCCCGGTCGATCTGGCGGATAGCCTCGGCGTGACACGATAAATGACAGGGGGAAACGACGTGCATGAGGTCGATGTCCTTGTCATCGGTTCCGGGCCCGGCGGGCAGAAGGCCGCCATCGCCGCGGCCAAGCTCGGGCGCAGCGTCGCGGTCGTCGACAAGCGGGACATGATCGGCGGCGTCTGCATCAACACGGGCACCATCCCGTCCAAGACCCTGCGCGAAGCGGTCATGTACCTGACCGGGCTGGCTCAGCGCGAGGTGTACGGGCAGAGCTACCGACTCAAGGACGAGATCACCGTCTCGGACCTCTCCGCGCGGACGCAGCATGTGATCGGCCGTGAGATCGATGTGATCCGCAGCCAGCTCACCCGCAACCGGGTCCAGGTCCTCTCGGGTCTCGCGACCTTCATCGACCCCCACACCGTCAGCGTCCGCAGCCCGGGCGGGGTCGAGGAGCGGCAGGTCCGGGCAACGAAGATCATTATCGCGACCGGGACGAGGCCGGCGCGGCCCGACTCGGTCGACTTCGACGGCCGCACGGTCGTCGACAGCGACCAGATCCTCGATCTCGACCGCATCCCCGGTTCGATGGTCGTGGTCGGCGCAGGTGTGATCGGCATCGAGTACGCCTCGATGTTCGCCGCCCTGGGCACCAAGGTCACGGTGGTCGAGCGGCGCGACCGGATGCTCGACTTCTGCGACCTTGAGATCATCGAGGCGCTGAAGTACCAGCTTCGCGACCTCGCGGTGACCTTCCGGTTCCGGGAATCCGTGGTGTCCGTCGAGCGCCACAACGGCGGCACGCTCACCCTTCTGGAAAGCGGCAAGAAGATCCCGGCCGACACGGTCATGTACTCCGCCGGCCGGCAGGGCCTCACCGAGGTTCTCCAACTGCGCAACGCCGGGCTGTCCGCGGACAACCGCGGCCGCATCCTGGTCGGCCCGGACTTCCGGACCGAGGTCGACCACATCTACGCGGTCGGCGACGTCATCGGCTTCCCGGCCCTGGCGGCGACGTCCATGGAGCAGGGCCGGCTCGCCGCCTACGCGGCCTGCGGCGAGCCGACCACCGGGATGCGGGCCGAGCTGATGCCGATCGGCATCTACACGATCCCCGAGATCTCCTACGTGGGGAGCACCGAGGACGAGCTGACCGAACGTGCGGTGCCGTTCGAGGTGGGCATCGCCCGATACCGCGAGCTCGCCCGCGGCGCGATCCTCGGCGACTCCTACGGGATGCTGAAGCTCCTGGTCAGCCCGGAGGATGGCCGGCTGCTGGGGATCCACGTGTTCGGTACGCACGCCACCGAGCTGGTCCACATCGGGCAGGCCGTGATGGGGTGCGGCGGGACGGTCAACTACCTCGTCGACACCGTGTTCAACTACCCGACCCTCGCGGAGTCGTACAAGGTCGCGGCGCTCGACGCGATGAACAAGATGCGGGCGGTGGCTCGCATCTCGGGGCGGTAGCCGGCTCGTCGGCCGCCTGCCACCGGTCAGCGGCAGGCGGCCAGCGGCTGGGCAGGGTTGGGTAGTCAGCGGCGATCGGTCCGCCGACAGCCGGCCGGCGCGATCAGCGGCGGGCGGCCGGGAGCGCGACGATGTCCGCGAGGATCTCGTGGCGGTGCTGTCTGCGGTGCGCGGCGGGGCTGTCGTAGACGACGAGCACGGCGCGCCGCCCGAAGCCGGCGGGATCCGGCATCAGCGTGATGCCCTCGGCGTGGTCCACACCGTCGCCGTAGGGGACGTCGAGAACCTTCTCGATCGCCCCGTCATGCACCACGACGGACGTCTCGGCCCGCGCGGCGCCGCGCCAGGCGTGGATCCGGACGGGGCCGTCGAGGTCCATCGTCGGGCCGGCCAGGAGCAGGAGATCCTCGCCGTCCGCCATCAGGTCGCGCACACCGAGGCCGCCGAGGTCGAGGAAGTGCTTGCGGTAGACGGCGCCGTCGTCGAACGGGGCGAGCACCAGGTTCTGGCCGTCGGCCCCGGCGACCCGCAGCTCCAGGACAACCGCCCAGCCGCGCAGCACCGGACCTCGCAGCCCCAGGTAGATCCGCTCGCCGACGACGGCAAGGCCTTCGATGTCCAGGCCGTTGTCCTTGCTCGGGATCCGTAGGAAGGGGCCCAGGTGCGGGTCCTCCCGCAGCTCGCGGGTAAGCCGGGTGCTCTTGCTCAGGCCCAGGGCGGCCGCGGTCAGCATCTCGCCGGGGTGGGCCGGGTCCGGCGCCGATGCGACCAGCACCGGCCCGTCCTGGGTACTCACGACCGGAATTCGTCCAATGATATGACGGTTGCCGTTGTTGCTGATCTTGGCAAGCCGGGCGAGGGCGGCTTCGGTGGCGTGGTCCGCCCGTACTCTCTTGCGGGTTCTGGCATGCGACCCGGTGAACCACAGGTACCCGCCGGCGAGATCCAGGCCCTCGATGTCGATCTCCGGCACGACACCGTCCTCGTCGGCCGGCTCGGGCAGCGGCAGGAAGTCGCCGACCGGGAAGCTCACATGCTCCTCGAAGGCATCGCCGGCCGCGGTGAGGGTGACACGCTCGATCGTCACGGTCTCGTCGCCGCCGAGCCACAGGTGCCGCCCGTCGGAGCGCACCGTTGACAGCGACTCCGCAATGTCGATCACCAGGTGATCGTCGACGAATCGGATCGGAATCGTGTCCACTGAGCCTCCGTCAGACGCGGGAGCGGGCCGCCTCCGACCTGAGTTTGTCACCCAGCTTGCCTCGCACGTCGGCGATGCTCACCCACCGCCGGGAGCTCTGCCGGGAGGTGGGCTGTTCCAGAGCTCCGTCGGCGGCACGCAGCAGGAATGTGGCCTCGTAGTGAACATGCTCCGGCTCGTCCCGGGTCGGCACCGCATCGACGGGGTGCGGCGTGACATCGACCGGCAGCACGCTTGCCGGTATCAGCCCGTTCGCCTCGACCTCGGCCTGGGCCGCCAGGTGGCGCAGCGCGGCGCCGAGCAGCGACTGGTCCGCCCCGTCGACGTGACCACCGGGCAGCTTCCAGGACCTCCCGCCGGCTCTGGTGTGCAGCACCCGACCGTCGACGGAGACGAGGGCCACCCTGCAGGTCACATGGGCCGGGGTGGTGGTGGGAGTGACGATCGGCGGCCCGTGCAACGCCAGCACGATCAAGGAGCGCAGCAGGTCACGCTCCTGTGGATTCGCCTCGATGTACTTCAGAGCCATACCGATCACCGCGTTGTTCGTGACCGTCACAAAAGGAACGTACAGCCACAAGACACCCCGGATGACGGCGCATCGCCGGGGCTTACCCGCGGGTCCGTCCACGCGTAGCCGCCTCCACCACGCGTCAACAATGGGCGCACATCTGGACATATCCGAGCAAAAAGCGATGACCGACCGGCCTGACGATCAGTGGCCCTGTTCCAGGTCCGCGGCCCACGGTCAGGGGCGCCACAGATCCAGTCGGCGACGGAACAAGGCGCGGCCTCGACCGCGCGCCCCGATGCCGTCGATGCCTTCGATGCCACCGATGCCGACCGGAGACCACTGAATGCCGTGAGTGGTCGCATTGGTGACAGGCCGGGAGAAGCCACGAGGATGCCCCGTTAGGGTGTCCTTCGGCCGATCTTGCGCACAGCGGTCCGCGCCGACAGGTCGCGGCCAACACCACGTGCCGATCGTGAGAGGGGGCGACCGGGCATGCACCACTTCACCCGCACCCGGGTCCGGCGAGTCGTCGGGCCCGTGGACGGCGACGGATCGGGCGACCGGACCATGGAACGGGGCCGCCGCGGCACCCGGCTGCTCGCCGCGGGAGCCGCCGCTGCCGCCGCCGTCGCGCTCGCCGGCTGTGGCGGCGGCGACAGCCTCGACGACCTACCCACTCCGTCGGTGCCGGCCTCGCTGCCCGACGGCGCGCGGTCCGGCCTGCCCACGGCCCTGCCGACCGGCCTGGCCTCGCTGCTGCCGTCCGGCATCCCGACGGGAGTCCCGACGTCGCTGCCCGGCGTCGGCACCGTGGACACCGCGACGGGGGCGGACGCGCTGAAGGGCACGAACGTCCCGTCGGGCTTCCCGGTCCCGCCCAAGGCCACGGTCGAGGTCGGGGCCACCGCCGGCAGCCACTCCACGGTGACGATGCGGGGCGTGGACCAGGACGAGGTACGCACGTTCTACCGCCAGGCGCTGCCGGCCGCCGGTTACGAGATCACCTCGGACACCGAGGTCCGCGGCATCGCCAACACGATGGCTTTCAAGGGGCATGGGGTGACCGGCACCATCGCGGCCGCCTCTCTCGGCTCCGCGAACACGATCACTGTTCTTTTCGAGAAGCAGTAACCGAACCAGCCGCGCGGCCGGCTGGCCGGCCGCGGCCGGCCGCGACCGGCCGATCTGGCCACCGCGCGGCCGGCTGGCCGATCAGCTGGCCGATCGGTCAGCCGCGGCCGGCTGGTCACCCGGCTGGCCGTTCATCCGGTCCGCGGGTGGCCCGGCGGCCCGGCCCGTGGGCCGGGCGGCGAGGGCTCGAGGTGACGGCAGGTCGAAGTGCTCACGGATCTCCGCCTGCACCTCCAGCACCGATCGCCGGGCATCCACGACGGCGACATGCTCCTTGCGCTGGAAGATGTCCATCACCGGCCGGGTCTTCGCGTGGTACTCCGAGAGCCGGACGGCCAGCGCCTCCGGGTTGTCGTCGGAGCGGGTCACCAGCGCTCCCCCGCAGACGTCACAGGTGTCCTCGACCTGCGGGCGACTCGCGATCAGGTTGTAGTCGAGCCCGCACCGTGAGCACAGCCGACGCGCCAGCACCCGGCGAACGACCTCCTCGTCGGGGAGGTCGAGGTAGATGACCCCGTCTATGTCGTAGCTCTCCAGGAAGAACTCGGCCTGCCGGGCGTTGCGCGGAAAGCCGTCGATGATGAACCCGTAGTTCCAGTCATGCTCGGTCAGTCGCGCCCGGACCACCGACTCGACGAGGTCGTCGCCCACCAGGTGCCCGCTGGCCACGATCCGCCTGACCTGCGCACCGATCTTCGTATGGTGTTGCACGTTCCAGCGGAAGACATCGCCGACGCTGATGTGCACCAGGTCGAGCTCGTCCGCCATCAGCTTCGCCTGGGTGCCCTTGCCGCTTCCCTGGACACCCATGATCACAAACTTGCGCACGGTGCCTCCCAGCGTGCTCGACGGCGCTGTCCCCAGGCACGCACCCCTGGAGGAATGATGCCGGACGCGATTGCGCGACCGCGTGATCGGCGGGCACGTTCGGTTGGGTATCCGGCTGCCCGGCGACGCGACGTCCGCCACCCTCCCAGCGCCTGCCGCCGGCCGCCATCGGCGCGCGCCATCACCGGGGGCCGGGGGCACCCGGATGACCACCCCCACCCAGGTGCCCCCGGGGGTGACGGGCCGATGACATCGGCCTGACTACTGGGAGTGCGCGGGACCGTACCGTGTAACGGCGCCTACCAGGACGACAGCTCCCATCGTGGGGAGCCGGCTGCGACCGAACGCAACGTACCCGTCAGGATGGAGGCGCGCGGGATGGCGCGACGATTCGGGACGAGTGGGACATGGCCGCGGCCGCGGTGGGGACTCCCGGATCACACGGAGGGGAATCGGGTGTCTGGGCAACTTCGCCGGCTGTTCGGTGGCGGCCTGGCCGTCGCCATGCTTGCCGTCACATTCGCGGCCTGCGGTTCCGACGAGAAGGACGCCGCCCCGCCGGCTGAGGTCGTGCTTGAACGAGCAGCCGAGACGACCGTCCCGTTCAGCGTCGCGACCGCCGGCGAGGTCGTGCTGGATATCACCACCGAGGCGCCCGGGGTCTCCTGGGGAACCGTCGGCTCCGAGTCCGCGGTCGTCTCCATGTTCGTGGACGGCAACTACACGACGGACCTGGTGATCCCCGCGTCCTTCGCGATCAGGCGCAGTCTGGCGCTGGGCAGTCTCACCGCTGGCGAGCACGCGCTGCGCCTGCAGTTCGCCGCGGACCGCTCGCCCCAGGGTTCCACCCAGGCCAAGCTGTCCAGGTTCGCCTTCCGGACGATCACCCCGGGTGACTCCCACTACGCCGCGGCCCGCAACGCCCCTGTGCTGTACGGGCGCACGACACCGAACCCGGCGCTGCTCGCCGGCACACCCGCGACCGGCCCCTACCAGAACGCGCTGACCGACTCGCCGCTCGTCGCCTTCTACTCGGAGACGGAGACGGCGATCTCCGGGCACCGGCTGCTGACCTACTCCATGATCTGGAGCAACGAGGACGGCGGGACGTCGACGCCCGCGCTGATGGCCCAGTGGGGACGCACCACGGACATCGAGTGGACCTATCGGGTCGAGGTCGACGCCGCGGGCAACGCCGTGCCCGGCAGTGCGACCGTGCAGGGCCCCGACCATGTCGACACGCCGTTCACCGGCAAGGTCGAGGGCACCCATCCGGTGCTGCAGACCTGCACACTGAACAACAACATCTGCAACCAGACGGACGGGCAGATGCGGTTCTCCCTCGCCGTCGGCGACCCACTGGACCCGGTCAACCAGGCCCGCGAACACGTCATGGACGAGAACCCGTGGACGTACTGGGTGATGGCCCAGGAGGTCAACCGCGAGGGCAAGGTCACCGAGGCGCCCGAGGCGTCGTCCACCGAGCAGATCGCAGACCCGCGCACCTACCTGTACCTGGTTCTCCGTAAGACCACCAGCAAGCCGAACACCGACAACGCCTGGATCGGGGTCTCGGTCGGGGTGCGGCTGTCCGGCAACCCGACCACCTTCCGGTCGAACCAGGTGTACCCCGCGTGGTCCCTTGAGCGGGACTCTCCCGCCCAGACCGCGATCGCGCTCCCGCCGGGAACGGTCGCCGAGGACATCGCCTCCATCCAGGCGACCCGGGTCGTCGGCAAGGGCTACGACACCGGTGCCAGCGTCCAGATCGACTCCATCGAGCAGGCGTTCTTCCTCGACCCGGACGGGCTGCCGCAGGAGTCGTTCCTGTTCACTCCGGCGAAGGCGACCCTGACCGCGGGATCCCCGACCGCCACGCTGTTCCGCCGCACGGGCGGCGCCTCCTGACGCCGGGCGTTCCTATCGCCCGCACTGCAGCGCACGCAGCAGGTCGGCCTCGCCGAAGGCGGTGAGGCCGCCGCCGCGCGGACCGGGATCGGCCGGATCGAGCCGGCCCCACAGCGCGAGCAGGACGGGCCCGGCAGGTCCGCGCAGCGCCGCGTCACCCTTCGCATGCTCGGTCGTCACCGTCGCGGCCGGGCCGGCGAACCGCACCAGCCACTCACCGGGGATGTCGGTGAGGTGGACGTGCGCCGTGCCCTCACCAGGGGGCGAGATCCCGACCACCCGGGCCGCCGGCAACAGCAACGTCAGCACCTCGTCGACCGCGTCCGCGGCCTGCTCGGGCACGAACTCGGAAGGCTCACCGAAGGCGCTGGCCGCGTCCCAGGCGTGCACGAGGGTCTCGTTGGCCAGCCGGCGCGGCCAGAAGGAGGCGAGACCGGGGGTGATGTGGGCGGTGAACGTCCAGGCCGGCGTGGCCGGATCGACGTCCCGCAAGGCGGCCAGGACGTCCGCGACGGCCTTGCGGTAGTAGGCCGTGAGCTCGGTGTCGTCTCGTGGCGGCGCCGGCACCCGCTCGGGTTCCGCGGTCGTGCCCCGTGGGAGGTGCCTCGCGGTGACGGTGTACAGCCGGCTGACATGGGAAACCAGCCGGCGGCAGTCCCAGCCGGGGCAGCCGGGGACGGCGGCGTTCAGATCACGTAGCGCCGAGTCGAGCAGGGCGTCCGCATGGGATTCCAGCCTCGCCAGGTAATCCATTGCACGAAGTCTCGCAGCATCCGCCGCCGCAGTCGCGGACTGTCACCCGCTCGAGGCCGGCTGGACAGTCTGCGCGGGCTGCCCCAGGTCGGCCGCGAGCCTGGTCCAGGTGCCGTCCGCGGTGTCGAGCGCCGCGGTCGTCCGCCCCAGCAGGGAGGGGACCGACTCCTTCGTGCCGTCGAACAGGTTGCCGCAGACCGCCGCCGCGCTGGTGTAGGCGGCGGCGCCATCCGACCAGGCCTGGTGCGCGGCCTGGGCGGGCGCGGCCGTCACGGCCGCCGCCCGCTGTGCCGCCTCCCCCAGGGTGACGCACGCCGGCTGCAACGAAAGCCCGTCGTTGGCGGTGATGAAGGCCCGGACGTCCGTGGCCGCCCTGGCGATGGTGGCACGTTCGGTGGCCGTCGACTCGTACCAGGCATCGAGCTCGGCGCTTACGTCGACGGTCGGCGGTGCCGCCGCGCCGGTTTCGGCACCGACGCTGGTCTCATCGCCGACCAGGAGCCAGACCGCGACGACGGCGACGACGCCGATCGCGGCGAGCATCGTCAGGCCGGTTCTCCGCTCCTGGCGGCTGAGCTGGTCCCACGTCCGGAAATCGCTACCGCGTGTGCGGTAGCCGATACCACTTGTATGGAGGTCGTAACTACGGCGAGCCAACTTTTTCTCCCACGCGCCGAGGTGTGCAGGCACAAGACAGACGCGCAGGCAGCCGCGGACGTTGCGGACCCCTCGAGGCGGCCGACCGCGAAGCCTGTCGTACCCAACCCCTACCGTAGTCGCACACAGGAACAACGCGGGCACCAGCACACACACGGAACGCCGGGAGAGAACACACCGGAAACGGGGGAAGTGAACATGCGGTTGAAGGACCTCCCCGCCCATGAAAGGCCACGTGAACGGGTGCTTGCGCGCGGCGTCGAGGCGTTGGCCGATCGTGAGCTGCTCGCGATCCTCCTGGGCTCCGGCACTCCCGGAAGCGATGCCGTCGAGCTCGCCGCCCGGCTCATCGCCCGGCACGGCGGCCTCCACGACCTGTCCCGGGCCGACCCGCAGGAGCTGACCTGTCAGCCGGGGGTCGGGCCGGCGAAGGCGGCGCGGATCTGCGCCGCGTTCCACCTCGGCCACCGGGCCCGCGCACCGGGCGGGGCGGTGGCGGCGGTGGGCAGCACCGCCGCGCTGGCCGCCGCGGCGGCGCCGCTGCTGCGCGGTCTGCGCGGCGAGCGCGTCGTCGTGGTCGTGTGCGACGGCAACGGCGCGGTGCTGCGAGCCAGCCTGCTCAGCCAGGGGACGTCCACGGCCAGTGCGTTGAGTGTCCGTGAGCTGCTCACCCAGGTGCTGCGCTGCGGCGGCTCCGCCTTCGGCCTGGCCCACAACCACCCGGGCGGCGACCCGGAGCCGAGCCTCGCCGACCGCCAGGTGACCCACCGGATCCAGGAGGCAGCCGAGGTCCTCGGCCTGCGATTCCTCGATCATGTGATCATCACGGACGAGACCTGGCGCCGGGTCGAAGCGACGCCGGAATCATGAGGCACCGTGGCCGGAAGGCGCCGTCAGGCCACCCGATGGTCACGAGCACGCGCCGAGTACCTGCTCGGCGCAAACAGCGGACCGCCGTATCCGACGGCACAGCGGATACGGCGGTCTCCCGCGATTGCCTCGGATCAGGACAGCTTGACCCAGTAGCTGCCACACACCCGCAGGTAAGGAACGCTCTTGACGACCTGTCGGACCTTTCCGAGCCAGATCTCGGTTGTGGTCACCGTCTTGTACAGCGCCGAGATCGGCGCCGTTCCCGTGACCAGGAGCCCGTTCGCACGGAACTGGCCGCGGTAGACGCCGTCGAACCAGAAGTTCACGTTGGTCACACCACCGACGATCACTCCGCGGAACTGTGCGGAGTGCCGACGGTCGACCCCAAGGTAGCTGGCGGTCGAAGACACGGGCAGCTGGCGGTCCGTGCAGGTGGTGGTGGCTGCGGTCGCGGTCCCCTGCCCGAAGCCGAGAGTGGCCACGACCGCCGCGACGACAAGCGCCATTGCCGCCACCCGCGTGGGCAGCCGCCGAACAACAATCATTGAGTTACCCCCCAGGCAGACCGACGTAGAGACCCATCCCCCGATGGGCCGATTCGGCCTGCTCGCGCAGAGCGTACCAATGCGGACAGTCATGCCCTCGCCTGTTTGGCCGCCCGTGGCAGGCTTCCAGCCAAACCTGATAACGGCAGTGGGCCGGAGTTTCAGCCGCGTGGCCCGGAAGGTGCACGGAAGGGTCACTCATCCTACCCAGGACGGGAACGGAGGAAATCCGTCGACGCGTCGGAGAAACCGAAGGACCATGGGATGAATTCAGGTCAACAACGGAAAATCATCATCGGAGAGGTCCGGCCATGACCGATGACCCCTGTGTCTTCTGCGCGATCGTACGAGGCGAGGCCGAGGCAAGCCTGATCTACGAGGACGACGATGTCGTGGCCTTCACGGACCACGCGCCGGTTACTCCCGGCCACCTTCTGGTCGTACCGCGGACGCACGCCATCGGCTTGGAGGACCTGGCCGAGGAGGACGGCGCCCGGGTGTGGAGCGTCGCGCACCTCCTGGGCCGGGCGTTGCGCCGTTCCCCGCTGCGCTGCGAAGGAGTCAACCTCTTCCTCGCCGACGGCGAGGCCGCCTTCCAGGAGGTGTTCCACGTGCACCTCCATGTCTTTCCGCGCTTCGCCGGCGACACCTTCCGGATAAGTGCCGACTGGCGGGTCCGCGCGCGGGCAGAGCTCGACGAGTCCGCGGCCGCCGTCCGCGCCGGCCTGGCCGAACTGTCGCCTACCGTGCAGCCCTGATCCACTGACGCGCCTGCGGCGCCGCCACGGGCGCATCCGACCGAATTCGGTGCGGTCAGGCGGCCTGGACCGCGCCGACACCCCGTCCTCTGTTCCTCCAGGCATTGCAGACCGGGTCGGATGCGTATGGAACGGAGCGGTGTCGGACTTTCCGAAATGATCATGGGCCTCGGCGCCCCCGAGCTGAGATGCCCGTCCTGACCCTTCCGACCCTTCGGACGCCGACCACGGCCACGGGTCTGGGCGCGCTGGCCGTCAGCCGGTCAGGCCCCTGGCCCAACCGGCTGACGATCGTTCAGGACTCCGCCTGCGCGAAACCGACGGGGCAGCTGACTCCCGTGCCGCCGAGGCCGCAGTAGCCGTGCGGGTTCTTGCTGTCCGAGAGGTACTGCTGGTGGTATTCCTCGGCGTAGTAGAACGGCCCGGCCGGGGCGATCTCGGTGGTGATCTGCGGGTAGCCGGCGGCGTCGAGCACACGCTGGAAGGCGTCCCGGCTGGCGAGCGCGGCCGTGGCCTGCTCGTCGCTGGTCGTGTAGATCGCCGAGCGGTACTGGGTGCCCACGTCGTTGCCCTGGCGCATGCCCTGCGTCGGGTCGTGGCTCTCCCAGAACACACGCAGCAGCTCGTCGTAGCCGACCTTCGCCGGGTCGTAGACGACGAGCACGGCCTCGGTGTGGCCGGTCAGGCCGGAGCAGGTCTCCTCATAGGTCGGGTTCGGCGTGTGCCCACCCGCGTAGCCGACCGCGGTCGTGTACACACCGGGGACCTGCCAGAACTTCCGCTCGGCACCCCAGAAACAGCCGAGCCCGAACACCGCCGTCTGCAGGCCCGCCGGGAAGGGGCCGAGCAGGGACGTCCCGAGAACGGTGTGGCGGCCAGGGTTGGTGAGGATCGGTGCGGAACGGCCGGGCAGCGCCTGCTCGGCCGTCGGGATGGTCGTCTTGTGGCGACCGAAGAACATCACGAACCACCTCCGTGCTTCCACCCACACAACCACGGCGACGCGTCAGTAGTTCCCGCGAAAGTTTCTCCGGTGGCCACCGGGTCCGGCCTCGTCGCCTGCCACTACCAGCGACGAGGCCATCGCGGTGCGCCGTTCGCGCGGTTAGGCCAAACTGGGCAAGTTCGGCCGTTCTGGTCGACTCAGAGGACAAGGTCCTCAAGCATGGTCGTCACCAGCGCGGCGATCGGCGAGCGCTCGGAACGGGTGAGGGTGACGTGCGCGAACAGGGGGTGGCCCTTGAGTGTCTCGATCACCGAGGCGACTCCGTCGTGCCGACCCACCCGCAGGTTGTCACGTTGCGCGACGTCGTGGGTGAGCACGACCCGCGAGCCCTGGCCGAGCCGGGACAGCACGGTCAGCAGCACGCCGCGCTCCAGCGACTGGGCCTCGTCCACGATGACGAAGGCGTCGTGCAGCGAGCGGCCGCGGATGTGCGTGAGCGGGAGGACCTCCAGCATGCCCCGGTCGACGATCTCCTCGATGACCTCGGGCGACACGAGCGCGCCGAGGGTGTCGAAGACGGCCTGCGCCCAGGGCGCCATCTTCTCGTTCTCGCTGCCGGGCAGGTAGCCGAGATCCTGGCCGCCGACGGCGTAGAGCGGGCGGAAGACGACGACCCGGCGGTGCAGGCGGCGTTCCATGACCGCCTCCAGGCCGGCGCAAAGCGCCAGCGCGGACTTGCCCGTTCCGGCCCGGCCCCCCAGGGAGACGATGCCGACCTCGTTGTCGAGCAGGAGGTCGAGGGCCACCCGCTGCTCGGCGGAACGGCCGTGCAGGCCGAAGGCGTCCCGGTCACCGCGCACGATCTGGATGGACTTGTCGGCGGTGACCCGGCCGAGCGCGGAGGCGCTCCCGCCCGTCGTGGTCAGCACCAGCCCGGTGTGGCAGGGCAGGGCGGCCGCCTCGGGGATCTCCACCAGCTCCTTGGCGTAGAGCCGGTCCAGATCGTCCTGGCTGACCATGAGCTCGGCCATCCCGCTCCAGCCGCTGTCCACCGGCGACAGCGCCTGGTACTCCTCGGCGGCGAGCCCGACAACGGACGCCTTCACCCGCAGCGGGAGATCCTTCGTGACCAGCACGACGTCGGCGCCTTCGCCGGCGAGGTTGAGGGCCACGGAGAGGATCCGGGAGTCGTTGTCGTCCACGCGGAACCCCGGTGGAAGCACGGACGAGTCGGTGTGGTTAAGTTCGACCCGTAGTGTTCCCCCGGATTCCAACGGCAGCGGCTGATCCAGCCGGCCGTGCCGGATCCGGAGGTCGTCCAGGATGCGCAGGGCCTCCCGGGCGAACCAACCCAGCTCCGGGTGGTTCCGCTTGGCTTCCAGCTCCCCTATGACGACAAGGGGGAGCACGACATTGTGCTCCGCGAACCGCAGCAGCGCGCCAGGATCAGAGAGCAGCACGCTTGTGTCGACGACATGCGTTCGTGGCACACGCCCACCCGCCTACTCGGAGGTATCCGGGACCGGGCCCCCTGGCAGAGGCCGGGTACCGGCCTCCTGGCGTTGTCGCATTTGCGGCACCGAGGGGCCTCCCGAGTGGCCGACCCGATGCCGGCCACGACTTGAGACGCTAGGGCTCTCACGTTAGCCGTCACCCCGCAAGATGGCGACCAACTTCTTACAACACGCTTCGCTTGTCTTTGTGTGCCCTTCGTGGTCTATGCTCGGCGATGGCCGGGTACTAGTCACCTTCTGCGGCTAATCTCACGGTACGAAACCGACTGGTTCTTCTCAGATGCGGTAGTCGCGAGGATCCGGGCGTCACTCTCCGGTGAGATTCCTGCCACCCCGCAACCGGGAACCTCCGCGGGCACGCCTGGGCGGCCCGGGAACGAGTCGACTGGTTCGGGGGCTCCGTCGCATTCCACGGGCTCCACGGGCCAGGGCCGACCTTGGTCCCAGCCCCTCCGACGGCGCGGCGACACCACGTTCAGACCGCGGGGTCGCGGCCCGGCCGCGGACGACCCAGGCCGGGACCGCGCCCGGACCGGCTCTCGGCGGCCGGCCATCCGCACGCGATCGGCCGGCCGCCTGGAAGCCAAGGCCACCGGCACGCACAAAGACGGACCGGCGCCCACGAAATGATCGTGGGCGCCGGTCCGTCGAATGTTTCGGCGTGATCTCTGTGTGGTGACGCGGGCGCCGGTCCGTGAGCCGGCGTCTCAGGCCCGCGTCAGCCGGCCTCGGCCCGGGTCGGCCGGCCAGCCGGGGAGCCCGGCCAGCCAGCTACCCGACCCGCGCGGCTGTCAGCCGTTGAGACGCTTGATCAGCGCCTCGTGCTCGGCCCACAGCTCCTCCGGCAGTCGGTCACCGAAGGTGTTGTAGTGCTCGGGGATCAGCTCGGCCTCCTGCCGCCACACTTCGGTGTCGACCGTCAGCAGCGTCTCCAGGTCCTCCGCGGAGACGTCAAGGCCATCGGTCAGCAGCTCGCCAGGCGCGGGCAGGATGCCCAGCGGCGTCTCCACACCCTTCGCGGCGCCGTCGAGACGGCTCGCGATCCAGGCCAGCACGCGGCTGTTCTCACCGAACCCTGGCCACAGGTAGCGCCCCTCGGGGCTCTTCCGGAACCAGTTGACGTAGTAGATCCGCGGCAGCTTGTCCGCGTCGGAGCTCTTGCCGATCTTCAGCCAGTGCGCGAAGTAGTCGGCCATGTTGTAGCCGCAGAAGGGCAGCATGGCGAACGGGTCACGCCGCAGCTTCCCGATCGCGCCCGCCTGGGCCGCGGTGGTCTCCGACGCGACGATCGAGCCGAAGAAGACTCCGCGCTGCCAGTCCGGCGCCTCGGTCACCAGCGGAACCGCCGTCGCGCGGCGCCCACCGAACAGGATCGCCGAGATCGGGACACCGGACGGGTCCTCCCACTCCGGCGCCATCGTCGGGCACTGGCTGGCCGGCACGGTGAACCGGGCGTTCGGGTGCGCCGCCGGCTCGGCCGACTCGGGGCTCCAGTCCCGGCCCTTCCAGTCGATCAGGTGCGCGGGCTTGTCGGGGGTGAAGCCCTCCCACCAGACGTCGCCGTCGTCGGTGCGGGCGACGTTCGTGAAGACCGCGTTGCCCCACAGCGTCTTGACGGCGTTCGGGTTGGTCTCCTCACCAGTACCCGGCGCGACGCCGAACAGGCCTGCCTCCGGGTTCACGGCGTAGAGGCGGCCGTCCTCGCCGAAGCGCATCCAGGCGATGTCGTCACCGACGGTCTCGGCCTTCCAGCCTGGCAGCGTCGGGATCAGCATGGCGAGGTTGGTCTTGCCGCACGCCGACGGGAAGGCGGCGGCCACGAAGTGGACCTTCCCCTCGGGCGAGGTCAGTTTGAGGATCAGCATGTGCTCGGCGAGCCACCCCTGGTCACGAGCCATGACCGAGGCGATACGCAGTGCGTAGCACTTCTTGCCGAGCAGGGCGTTGCCGCCGTACCCCGACCCGTAGGACCAGATCTCGCGGCTCTCCGGGAAGTGGGTGATGTACTTGGTCGAATTACACGGCCACGGGACGTCGGCCTGACCCGGCTCCAGCGGTGCGCCCAGTGAATGCACCGCGGGGACGAAGAAACCATCCTCGCCGAGCTGCTCCAGGGCCGGCGCACCCATACGGGTCATCGTGCGCATGGAGATGACCACATACGGCGAGTCGGTGATTTCGACACCAAGAGCGGAAATATGGGATCCGAGTGGGCCCATGCAGAAGGGGACGACATACATCGTCCGCCCGCGCATGCACCCGGCGAAAAGCTCACCCAGCTTCGTGCGCATTTCCGCCGGGTCCAACCAGTTATTGGTCGGGCCGGCGTCCTCGGCCTTTTCTGAACAGATGTAGGTCCGGTCTTCCACCCGCGCGACGTCGCTCGGATCCGACGCAGCGTAGAAGCTGTTCGGGCGTTTGTCGTCGGCAAGCCGGACCAGGGTGCCCTTCTCGATGAGGAGCGTTGTCAGTCGATCGAACTCGGACTCCGAGCCGTCGCACCATTCAATACGGTCCGGCTGGGTGAGTTCGGCGATCTCACGCACCCAGGCGATCAACCTGGCGTGCTTGGTGGGGGCGGCATCCAGCCCGGGAATCTGTGCCGCAGTCGTCACAGCTCACACCTCCGGTCGAGTTGACCTGTCGCGTTCTCGTCCCGTGTGCGAGTGCCCTCAGTCAGGTGCCTCGTTCGCACCCGAACACCACCAGACACCCAGGTACAAACATGCGGGAAACGGGGCAGTTCGAGGCCGCGTTCAGGATCATTAGACTGTACCGCGCTTTCGGTGCAGAGTCGCGCGGTAGGCAGTACGCGGAAACGTAGGATCCATCACGATCCGGAGCGAACCGACCGACGCCGAGCCACTCCGCTTCGTGACCTGGATGCGGACCGGATATCGTGCTGTGCCGTGGCCTCCCTCGCTCGGCAGACCCTGAGCATCGACGACACAGCCCGGAACGCACATCCACGTGACCTGGTGCGACCACGCATGCGGGGCTGGCTACACGCCGGAGCATTCCCCGTGAGCCTCGCACTCGGCGTCATTGCGGTGGCACTCGCGACCACGCTGAGGGCCCGCCTGGGGATGACGGTTTACGCGCTGAGCATTGCAGCGCTGTTCGGAACCAGTGCCCTCTATCACCGAAAAATGTGGTCGACCTCACGCGCTCGCGAGCTCATGAAGCGCCTCGACCACTCCATGATCTTTGTCTTCATCGCCGGCACCTACACGCCATTCGCACTCATCGCCATGCCCCCGCACACAGCCCGCATCGTGCTGGGCGTGGTGTGGGGCGGCGCGGCGCTGGGTGTCGCGCTGCGCATGCTCTGGCTGCACTCTCCGCGCTTCCTGATCGTGCCGCTCTACATCGCGCTCGGCTGGGTGGCCGTCTTCGTCATCCCCGAGCTGATGCATCAGGCCGGGGTGGCCGCGACGGTGCTGCTCCTCGTGGGCGGCGCCTGCTACAGCCTCGGCGCCCTGGTGTACGCATCGCGACGGCCCAACCCCGCACCGAGCACGTTCGGCTACCACGAGGTGTTCCATGCGTTCACGCTCGTCGCCGCCTGTTGCCACTACATCGCGCTGATGATCGCAATGCTCGGCTAGCAGGGACCGGGAGCGACGGTCACCGACTCCGGAGTCGCCCGGAGTCGCCCGAGACCACCCGCTTCGGGTGGCCCGCACGGCTTTCCACCCCACGGCGGGTGACGCGAACATGCCGTTGCGCGACCGGGCCCGCGTCGATCCGGTTACCGGCTCGCGGCGTTCCGGTTACCGGGCCACGGCGATCCAGTGACAACACCGGGGCGATCCGATGACAGAACCGGGGCATTCCGGTGACAGCGGAGGCACATCGCCGCGCCTTTGACAAGACGTCGAAACGCACAGATCACAAGCCTCTCGCCGACCTGCCCACATCCACACGATGCCACTCTCGGTGACGAGGAGCCCGTCTGGGGCGGGGCGCCAGAAGCAGGCCGGGAAACCCATTCACCGGACTTCACCCGACACCGGGTAGAGCACCCGGCGGACAGCCGGTTTCGCCTTGCCGACCGGCTCGCGGCCGGCGGGAAGAATCGGCCGCATCCGCGAGGAGCGACTAAATTCCCGGACCTTCGGCCCGGATCTGCTCGACCTTTTCCATCGCTTCTCGCAGGCGGGCCAGCCACGCGTCCGCGTTCTCCCCCACCAGCCGGACGCACCAGGCAAGGGCCTCACTGCGGCTACGCGCAACACCTGAATCCACCAGCGTGTCCAGGACCTGCCGTTCCGGCTGGCGAAGCCGGGTCATCACCGGGACGGACAGGGCTGTGAACAGCTCGGTCGCGCCGCCGAACGAGACCCCCCAGGCCACCTTGCGCCCGAACCGCTGCTCAGCCTCCCGTGCCAGCACGATCCGGCCGTCCCTCGTCTCCTCGCGGAAGCGCCGGATCCAGCCGGCTGCCTCGGCCGCGGCGGCGGGCCCACTCGTGGCCGCATCAGACCCCGCGGCCGACCCACCCGGGGCTGCCCCGGCCGGGTCCGGCTGCACCAGCGCGCCGACAACCGTGATCTCGTCCCGGTCGATCGTCACCCGGGGCGGCCCGGTGAACCAGCCCGCGGGAACCCTGGCTGCGAACCACGCGGCGATCTCGTCCGCGGGAACGGGTTCGTCCCGTTCGGCTCCCCGCCCAGGCCCTCGCCCTCGAAGACCGGCCATGACAGTCCCCTCCACTGAGCCTTTTGAGCCTTTTCCATCGTCGACCCGGGCCGGCGGCATACCTGACCGTGCGCAGTGAGATGGCGGAGGCCCACTGGTCCGACGACCTCACTGCTCCGACGACGCACCGGCCGGGCTGGAACGCGACCCCATCCATGATTACACGCTTACAACATTATGCGCACGCGTGGAGTCGTCGGAAACCAGCCGGCCTCGGTGCGGCGTCCAGGCTGATCGTCGAGCGGCCGGCAGGGCCGAGGTCAGGTGGGGAGCCGGACGCCGAGCTTGGCCCGGACCTCCTCGGCGGTCGTCACCGGCAGCTCGCAGACGAAGTCACGGCACACGTACACAGCCGGATCGGCGCGCCCGGCGGTGAGTGGACCAGCGGTGACGACGACAGCACCAGGTGCGGTGCCGAGCCGTGCCAGCCGCTCCAGGTCCGGACGACCGACCACAGCGACCTCGGCCGGCCCGGCCAGGACCGCCTCGGCCACCGCGCCAGCCCAGCCCGCATACCGGGCGTCCTTGGCGAGCAGTGGCATCAGCAGCCCGACTGTCGCGACCGCCGCGTCGCGGTGCTCGGCCGAGCCGGTCAGCGCGGCGAAGGTCAGCATCGCCCCGGCCACGGCGGCCTGCCCGGACGGTGTCGCCGAGTCGGACGACTCCCGCGGCCGCCGCAGCAACGCCTCGGCGTCGTCCGCGGTGTCGAAGAAACCGCCGTCCGTGGCCGCGAACCGGACGCGCACGACATCCAGCAGCTCCCCGGCGAGCGTGAGCCACCGCGGGTCGGCGGTGACCTGGTGCAGCGCGAGGTACCCGTCGGCGACGCACCCGTAGTCCTCCAGCACGCCGGCGTTCGGCCCCCGACGGCCGTCCCGGCTGGTCCGCCACAGCCGGCCGTCGTGCAGGTGGACGTCCCGCAGCAGCTCGGCGGCCCGGGTGGCGGCGGCGATCCAGGCCGGCTCGGCCAGCAGCGCGCCCGCCTCGGCGAGCGCCGCGATGGCCAGCCCGTTCCAGGCGGCCACGATCTTGTCGTCGCGGGCGGGCTGCGGCCGGCGCGACCGCGCCGCGGCGAGCGCCGCCCGGACCCGGGCGAACCGGGCCGGGTCGTCCGGGTCCGCGGGCAGCATCAGCACGGAGGTGCCGTGCTCGAAGGTCCCGGCCTCGGTGACACCGAGAACCCCGGCCGCCCAGGCGCCGTCCTGGGGGCCGAGGACGTCGGCGAGCTGGGCGGGCGTCCAGGAGTAGCTGGCGCCCTCCTCCGGGTGCGCGTTCGGCTGCCCGGCGGGCACCGCGTCGGCGTCCAGCGCGGACGCGAAGCCGCCCTCGGGCGTCCGCAGGTCGGTGAGCAGGAACTCGACGGTCTCCCGCACCACCCGCTCGGCCAGCGCAGAGCCGGTGGCCCGCCACAGGTGCAGGTAGACGTGCAGCAGCTGGGCGTTGTCGTAGAGCATCTTCTCGAAGTGCGGGACGGTCCAGGTGGCGTCGACGCTGTACCGGGCGAAGCCGCCCGCGAGCTGGTCGTAGATACCGCCGCGGGCCATCCGCTCGCAGGTCACGCGCACCATCTCGAGCGCCTTGTCGTCGCCGGTGCGGGCCCAGTGCCGGAGCAGGAGCTCGGCGACCATGGACGGCGGGAACTTCGGCTTCGGGCCGAACCCGCCGTGGCGCGCGTCGAAGCGGCCGGCGAGCCCGGTGACCGCGCCGTCGAGCAGCTCGGCGCTGAGCTGGGGACCGCCGTCCCCACCGGCGGTGCCGCCGGGCAGCGCGACGACCTCCGCCAGCCGGCGGGCGATGTCCGCCCCGGCTTCCTCGATCTCCTCCCGGCGCTGGGTCCAGGCGTCCGCGACCGCCGTCATCACCTGCGGGAAGGACGTCTGGCCCTGGCGCGGGCGGGGTGGGAAGTAGGTGCCGGCGAAGAAGGGCTCGGCAGCCGGGGTGAGGAACACCGTCATCGGCCAGCCGCCGTGACCGGTGAGGGCGACCGTCACATCCATGTAGACCGAGTCGACGTCGGGACGCTCCTCCCGGTCGACCTTGATGTTGACGAAGTGCTCGTTCATGTACGCGGCGATCTGCGCGTCCTCGAACGACTCGTGGGCCATGACATGGCACCAGTGGCAGGATGCATAGCCGACCGAGAGCAGCACCGGCACGCCACGGGCCTTGGCCTCGGCGAACGCCTCGGGCCCCCACGGCCACCAGTCGACCGGGTTGTCCGCGTGCTGCAGAAGGTAGGGGGAAGTCTGCTCCGCGAGCTTGTTGGGCACCGCACCACCATGCCATCGCGGCGGCCCGATCCCCCGCCGGAGCCGGCCGAGTCCGCCTCGGCGGCCCTCCGGCGGATGTCCCTGCGGAGCTTCTGTCCCTACGGCGCCCACGGAGCTTCGCGCAGCGCGGCAGCCGCGGCCTCGACATGGTGGCGGACCGGGCCGAACGAGACCAGCCCGCTGCCGCCGCCGGCCGACTCGCCCACGGCTGCGGCGAGTTCGTCCCGGGCGCGGCGCAGGACCTGGTGCTGGCCGACCGCTGCCGCTGCCCGGGCCAGGACGCACCACAGCGCCTCCTGCAGGTGGTCGTGGGGTGGGCGCGGGGCAGCAGCGAGGGCGTTACGGGCCTGGTCGTGAGCGCCTTGAGCCGCCAGCAGGAGCGGGCTCAGCCACGGTCCGTAGGGGCCGACGTCCACGGCGGCAAGCTGACCAGGAGCGGGCAGGCCGTCGCCTCGCAGCACGGGGACGAGCGCGACCAGGGCGTCGGCACCGGCGGCGAGACCGGGCATCCCGCTGGTCGCGGTGGCCGCGAGGGCGCGGTCGTAGAGCGGTCGAGCCCGGTCCCAGCCGTGCTCCTCGCAGGTTCGCAGGGCGTGGAACCAGGCGGTGAAGACAGCGGCCAGCGGGCGTTCGTGCCGGTGCGCGAGACGGTCCACCGCGTCGGCCTCGGCGCCGGCGGCGTCCAGGTCACCGAGCGCGGTCAGGGCCTGGAAGCGGACGATCCGGCCGAGGATCTCGTGGCTCGGCAGGCCGTGGTCGACGGCCAGACCGGTCAGTTCGACGCCGATGGCGGCACGCCGGGCGGCCCCGCCGCACGGGCCGAACGCCTGCATGAAGGCGCCATTGAGGGCGAAAGCCAGCACCGACGGGTCCCCCTGGGCCCGGGCCAGGCGGACCGCTTCGTCCGCGGCGCGCTCGGCGCGCAGCCGCCACGGCTCATCCGCCGGGGCCGCCCCGGCGAGCGGCGGCGGCCGGTCCGCGGCGGCATCGCCGCGGGACTCCACCGCCACGACCGACAGCAGCCGCGCACGCAGCACCGGCGGCCCCTCCGGGACACCAGCGGCGGCCCGGGCCGCCGCACGGACCAGCGCGCCCGCCGCGGCCGGGTCGTCCGCCCTGGTCCACACAGCAGGGACGTCGTAGGACGCGATCACGTGGGCCGCGAGCACCGGATCGCCGGTCGCCTCGGCCGCTTCGACCACGTCACCGCGCTGGGCACGCGCCTCCGCCAGCCCGGCCGCGCCGGTGACGGCGAGATCGCGTACCAGACCGGCCGCGGCATGTAGCCGGGCCCGCGAGCGCGCGGGTACCGACCGGTCCCAGGCGGCTGCCGTCCGGTCCCACACACTGTCGGCGATGCCGGCGCCCACGGTGGTCCGCGCCACGCCGGGGGCGGATCGGCCGGCGGTGATCCGAGCTTCGGCGCGGGCGAGCGCAGGGGACGGGCCTGCTCCCGCGGGCCGGACGACGAAACCGTGCGCACGGCGCAGGGCGGCCAGGGCATCGCCCGGACGGCCGGCGCGGTCCAGGGCGGTCGCCAGCAGCACCCACGCGTCCTCCCGCCCGGGATGGGCGGTGGCGTGGGCCTCCAGGTCGGGCAGTGCGTCGCGGGCGCGGCCCGTTGCCACGAGCGCGTCGGCGCGCTGCTCGACCGCTCGTAGACGCAGCTCCGTCAGCCTGGTGCGCTCGGCAACGCACCAGGATGCGTGCGGGAAGTCGGCGAGGGCGGGCCCCCGCCACAGGTCGAGTGCCTCGTCCCACAGCGCGGCGGCGGTCAGCGGCGCCGCCGCCTCGGCGCGGGCCGCGGCGTCCTCGAAGCAGCAGGCGTCGACGGCGTCGCGGTCCAGGCGCAGGACGTAGCCCGGCCCCTGCGTGGCCAGCAGTCGGGAGGCGGTGCGCGGCGGCCGGTCCGGTTCGAGCGCCCGGCGCAGCGCGGCGACGAACGTGCGCACCGCGGCGACCGCGCCGGCCGGGGGCGCACCGTCCCACAGGTCGGCGACCAGCCGGTCGATCGGGACCACCCGGTTGCGGGCGACCAGCAGCCGAGCCAGCACCTCCCGATGGCGGGGCGCGCCAAGTGCGACCGGTTCGCCGGCCGGCCTCCAGGCAGCCACCGGCCCCAGCAGTCCGAACCGCAGGTCCTCCACCGCAGGATCCTCCACCGGGCGGCCGGTCCGGCGCAGCCGTCGGGGTGCCGGCCGGCGGGGTGCCGGCCAGCGGGCCGCGCCTTCACTCATCGATCGCTCATTCGGGGCCCGCAGCATGGGCTCCGCCCCGGGCACCGGGCCGTCCCGGCCCCCGCCCACGAGTACCAGGAGCAGCCGGTGCACCCTCTGAGCATTCCCGGATTCGACGTCCACCGCGTGCGGGTCGACGACGGGGTCACCCTGGAGGCCGAGGTCGGCGGGTCGGGCCCGCCCGTCCTGCTGCTGCACGGCTTCCCGCAGACCCGGCTCATGTGGCGGCATGTGGCCGCCGACCTCGCCGCCGACCACACCGTCATCTGCCCCGACCTGCGTGGCTACGGAGCAAGCGACAAGCCCGCCGAGACCGGGCCCGAGATCTACGCCAAGCGGACCATGGCCCGGGACGTCGTCCGCCTGGCCACCGAGCTGGGACACGAGCGATTCACCCTGGCCGGCCACGATCGAGGCGCGCTGGTGGCGTTCAGGGCGGCTCTGGACCACCCGGAGGCGGTGGCCCGCGTGCTCCTCCTCGACGTCCTCGCGACCCTCGACATGTGGGACGCGATGCACGGCGTGTCCGCCGCGGTGGGCTTCCACCTCTATCTCATGGCCCAGGCGCCGGGCCTGCCCGAGACGATGATCCGGTCAAGTGCCGACGCGTTCTTCGGCTACTTCCTCGACGTCTGGGCGAACGACCCGGACGCCGTCCCGAACGCCGTCCGCCGCCACTACCTCGACTCCAGCGCTCGCGCCGTTTCCTCCATCGTCGCCGACTACCGGGCCTCCGCGCAGATCGACGTGGCCCATGACAGCGCCGACCGCGAGGCCGGGAACCGGCTCGCCATGCCGGTCTCCGTGCTCCAGCAGGACTGGGGCGCGGCCCTCGGCTACCACGCCGAAGGGCTGTGGCGGGCCTGGGCACCCGACCTGCGCCACCGCACGGTCAGCTGCGGGCACTTCATGGCCGAGGAGGACCCGGCCCTCGTCACCGCCGAGATCCGCGCCCTCGCCAGCCGCTGACCCGACCCTCGGGGAGTGCGGGCAGGCCCGCGGCCACGCGCCGTACGTCGGGCGCCGGCGGCCGCGGGCCCGAGGCCGGGGTTGGGTACGGGACCGGACCGGCTTACCCCTCGGCGGCCTGAGCCGCCGTGCCGTACCTGGCCTCCATCGTCCGGACCGCCTCGGTGACGACGCGTTCGTTGGTGGCGTCGTCGAGAGGCCAGCGGGGAAGCAGCATCCGGGGCCAGAAGACGTAGTTGGAGATCATGCCGAGGAACTGGGTGGCGGCCATGTCGGGGTCGTCCACAGCGATCGTCCCGGCGTCCCGTTCGGCCTCCAGGTAGCCGCGGACGGACTCGAAGTAGGGCATCTTGCCCCGGTTGAACTGGGTCTCCCCGAGCTCGGGGAAGCGGGGCAGCTCGGCGATGACGATGCGGAACAGGTCGGCCATGCCAGGGCGGGTGAGCAGATCCACATAGCGGCGGCCGATCGCGGTCAGACCTACCCGCAGATCGCCGGTCGGGGGCCGCACCTCGTCCTCGCCCGAGTCCCAGGAAGCCGTGACGATCGCGTCGAACAGGGCCGCCTTCGTCGGGAACTGCCTGAACAGGGTGGCCTTGGAGACCTCCGCCGCCTCCGCGATCTTCGCCAGCGAGGTCCGGTCATAGCCGGAGTCGAGGAACAGGCGGGTGGCCGCGGCCAGGATCGCGGCCCGCTTCTGCTCGGCGACGCGCTGGTGGTAGGCCGAGGGCTCGCTGGTCACGGCACCAGCCTAGACGAGAAGGCGAGCCACTTGACTCACCATCTGCCGCACCCTAGGTTCAGATGCGAGGCGAGTCACTCGTCTCACTACCTGAAAGGAGCACCCACCATGGGACGCTTCGACAACCACACCGTTCTCGTCACCGGAGGCACCGGCGGCCAGGGCTCCAGCCACCTGCGCGCCTACCACGCCGAAGGCGCAGGCGTCGTCATCGCCGACATCAACGACGGCGGTGGCCGGGCCCTCGCCGCCGAGCTCGGCGACCGCGCCCTGTTCGTCCACCTCGACGTCACCGACGAGGAATCGTGGAACGCCGCCATCGCTGCCACCGAACAGCACTTCGGCCCGCTGTCGATCCTGGTCAACAATGCCGGCGTGCAGAATCCGGCGGCTCCCGTCGAAGCCACCGACCGCCGCGTGTGGGACCGCGTCCTCGACATCAACCTCACCGGCACGTTCCTGGGCATCAAGGCGGCCGTTCCCTCCCTGCGCCGCAACGGCGGAGGTGTCATCGTCAACATCGCCTCCACATCCGGCATCGGCGGAACCGCCCACTACTCCCCGTATGTCGCCGGCAAGTGGGCTGTCCGCGGCCTCACCAGGACCGCCGCGCTGGAGCTCGGCCGCGACAACATCCGCGTCAACGCCATCCACCCCGGTGTCATAGCCACCCCGTTCATCACCGAGCCCGCCGCGGGGGCCGACGCTCCGATCTCGGACTTCTACTCCCCCGCGCCCTTCGCCATCCCCCGGCTCGGCCAGCCCGACGACATCACCCGTGCCCTGCTGTTCATCAGTTCCGACGAGGCGTCCTTCGCCACCGGCTCGGAGTTCGTCATCGACGGCGGCCTGCTGCTCGGCCCCGCCCTCAGGTACGAGGCCGCCTGACAGCGCACCCGCGACCGCCGGCGCCGGCCGCCGGCATCCCGCCTGCCCGCATCCCGGCCGCCCACGGGCCGGCCGACAGCGCCGCCGCCGGCGATCGCGGCGGCCCGGATAGGCTGGACGCCAGGAGTGATCCACGCCGTTCCCGCGCCCCGGTCCACGACCACCATCGCCACCGCCACCATCCCGGCGGGCCAGCGGCCATCCGTCGTCGGCCGGGGAGCGCGAGCGGACACGGGTCAACAGTGATCGATGTCTTGGGATGCGACCTGCGATGAACGAGCCCACCGAGAGCGACACCACCGCGGACGCCGCAGTCACCGCGGGCGGCGACGCCGACCTGCCCCACCGCTACGACTCGCGGCTCGCCGCGGAGATCGAACAGCGCTGGCAGCAGCGGTGGCTCAAGGACGGCACGTTCGAGTCGCCGAACCCGACCGGGCCGCTTTCCGCCGGCTTCGAGGCCGTCCAGGGCCGCGATCCGTTCTACGTGCTGGACATGTTCCCCTACCCGAGCGGGACGGGCCTGCATGTGGGGCACCCGCTCGGCTACATCGGTTCGGACGTCTTCGCCCGCTTCCTGCGGATGACCGGGCGCCACGTGCTGCACACCTTCGGCTATGACGCCTTCGGGCTGCCCGCCGAGCAGTACGCCATCAACACCGGCCAGCATCCGCGGGTGACGACCGAGGCGAACATCGCGAACATGCGGCGCCAGCTCTCCCGGCTGGGCCTGGGTCATGACACGCGCCGCGAGATCGCCACCACCGACACCACGTACTACCGCTGGACCCAGTGGGTCTTCCTCCAGATCTTCAACAGCTGGTACGACGACGAGGCCGGCCGGGCCCGGCCGATCAGCGAGCTGGTCGAGGAGTTCGAGAGCGGGCGCCGGTCGGCCGCCGGGGCGAGCGCCGGCGAGGCCAACCCCCGCCAGGCCGAGTGGTCCGAGCTGACGGCGAGCGAACGGCGTCGCGTCGTCGACGCCCACCGCCTCACCTACATCTCCGAGGAGCTGGTGAACTGGTGCCCGGGCCTGGGCACGGTGCTGGCCAACGAGGAGGTCACGCCCGAGGGGCGCAGCGACATCGGCAACTATCCGGTCTACCGGCGCCCGCTGCGTCAGTGGATGATGCGGATCACCGCCTATGCCGACCGGCTGATGTCGGATCTCGACCTGGTCGACTGGCCCGACTCCATCAAGCAGATGCAGCGCAACTGGATCGGGCCGAGTGACGGCGCCGCCGTCCGGTTCACCACGACGACCGGTGCCAGCGCCGGAACCGATGCCGGTGCCAGCGCCGGTGGCGATGCCGGCGCGCCGGTCGACATCGAGGTCTACACGACCCGTCCCGACACGCTGCCCGGTGCGAGCTTCCTGGTGCTGGCTCCGGAACACCCGCTCGTCGACGCGCTGATCGCCACCGACTGGCCGGCCGACACCCCGGCCAGCTGGCAGTTCGGGCAGGGCCGGCCCGCCGGCCCGCTCGAGGAGCACTGGACCCCACGGGCCGCCGTCGACGCCTACCGCGCTTTCGCCGCCCGGCGCAGCGACCGCCAGCGCGGCGGTGCGGAGATCGACCGCACCGGCGTGTTCACCGGGACGTACGTGACCAACCCGGTCGGCGGCGGTGTGATTCCCGTCTTCCTGGCCGACTACGTCCTGCTCGGCTACGGCACCGGGGCGATCATGGCGGTGCCGGCGCACGACGACCGGGACTTCTCCTTCGCCCGCGAGTTCGGCCTGCCGGTACAGGCCGTGCTGGAGCCGGATGAGGCCTGGCACTCCGAGCACGGCGTACCCGCGGGGGCACCCGCGTCCGCGTGGCCCGCGCCGTTCGCCGGTGAGGGCACGTATCTGCCCGGCCCGCCGAACCGCCCGGGCCTCGTCGGCCTGTCGAAGGCCGAGGCCATCAAGACCACGGTCGGCTGGCTGGAGGGCGCCGGTCGCGGCCGGGCCACCCGCTCCTACCGGCTGCGCGACTGGTTGTTCTCCCGCCAGCGGTACTGGGGCGAGCCGTTCCCGATCGTCTTCGACGACGAGGGGCTGCCGATCGCGGTTCCCGAGGACCAGCTGCCGGTCGAGCTGCCCGAGATGACCGACTTCCGGCCGCGTGCGATGGCCGACGACGACGAGAGCGAGCCCGTCCCGCCGCTGGCGAGAGCCACGGAGTGGACCACGGTCACCCTCGACCTCGGCGACGGCCCGCGCGAGTACCGGCGCGAGCTCAACACCATGCCGCAGTGGGCCGGCTCCTGCTGGTACTACCTGCGCTACCTCGACCCGACGAACTCCGAGCGGTTCGTGGATCCGACCGTCGAACGCTACTGGATGCACTCCGAGCGCGGGCCCGCCGGCGACGGCGGCGTCGACCTGTACGTGGGTGGCGTCGAGCATGCCGTTCTGCACCTGCTCTACGCCCGCTTCTGGCACAAGGTGCTGTACGACCTGGGCCTGGTCTCGACCCGGGAGCCGTTCAAGCGCCTCTACAACCAGGGCTACATCCAGGCCGACGCGTTCACCGACGAGCGCGGGATGTACGTCGCCGCCGCCGAGGTCGTCCGCGGCGCGGACGGGACCTTCACCCACGACGGGGCCCCGGTGAACCGGCGCTCCGGCAAGATGGGCAAGAGCCTCAAGAACAGCGTCAGCCCCGACGAGATGTACGACAGCTACGGTGCGGACACGCTGCGCGTCTACGAGATGGCGATGGGGCCGCTGGACGCGCACCGCCCGTGGCGCACCGACGACATCGTCGGCTCGTACCGGTTCCTGCAGCGGCTCTGGCGCAACATCATCGACGAGGAGTCCGGCGAGCCGCGGGTGCGTGACACCGGGCTTGGCGACATCGAGTCGGGCGACGAGGTCACCCGGGCGCTGCACCGGACGATCCTGGCCGTTCGGACGGACTACGCCGAACTGCGTTTCAACACCGCGGTCGCCCGGCTGATCGAGCTGACCAACCTGGCCAGCAAGCACTTCGGCGCCGGGCTCGCCGGGCCGCCGCGGGAGCTGGCCGAGGCCATGGTGCTGATGGTGGCGCCGCTGGCACCGCACCTCGCCGAGGAGCTGTGGACGCGACTGGGGCACGCCGGCTCGGTCTCGACCGTCCCCTTCCCCGAGGGGGACGAGTCGCTGGCCGCGGCCTCGACGGTCCGCCTGCCGGTGCAGGTCAATGGCAAGGTGCGGTTCACGATCGATGTCGCGCCCGACGCGGACGAGGCCGCGGTGCGCCAGGCACTGGAGGCACACGAGGACTACCCCCGCTACACGGCCGGCAAGACCGTCAAGCGCCTCATCGTGGTCCCCGGCCGGATCGTCAACATCGCCCTGGGCTGACGGCACAGCCAGCCTGGCGGAACAGCCAGCCTGGCGGAACAGCCAGCCTGGCGGAACAGCCAGCCTGGCGGAACAGCCAGCCTGGCGCACAACAGGTAACGGCGTCGCGGGCGGATCAGGCCCGAAATGCCCGCGACGACCGAGCCGTCGCCCTGGGACGATGGCGGGGTGCTGCCGAGCGTTCTGATGATCCGGCCGGGGTTCGCGATCCCGGCCGGCGAGCTCACGTGGCGCTACTCGCGATCCGCGGGGCCGGGTGGGCAGTCGGTGAACACCTCGGACAGCCGCGTCGAGCTTTCGTTCGATCTTGCCCGCGCGCCATCCGTGCCCGAGCGGATGCGAGCCAGGGCGCTGGCGCGGCTGGAGGGTCGCCTGGTCGGTGGGGTTCTGACCCTGGCCGCGTCCGAGCATCGCTCGCAGCTACGGAACCGGGAGGCCGCGGCGGCACGGCTGGCCGACGTCCTGCGGGAGGCCACGGCACCTCCACCGCGGCCACGGCGGCCGACCAGCCCCACCCGTGGTTCGGTCGAGCGGCGGCTGGCCGGCAAGAAGCGCCGCAGCGAGATCAAAAAGGATCGAGGCGGGGGCCGCCGCGGGCCAGATGAGTGATCAGGCCCGGGAACCGAGCGGGAAAGGGGTGGCCGGCGGGGGTGCGTGAGTGTCGCACGGGCTCGGCCTCCGGCACGGGGGGGCTCCCCGACGTTCGTCCGACCATCCGACCAGCCGACCACGATTTTCTCATGGCCGCGCGTGCCCGAAGCCGCCCTCTCGCTGTCGCACCATGGCGCCGATCAAGATCGGTAGTCCGTCGTACGGGTGGCGTTCGTACGCCAGGAACGTGACTGGCGTCCTGAGCGCGGTGGCCCGGCAGGGCGAGTCCGAAGCGTGAAGGATGTTGGCCGTTCCGACAACCAAAATCCCTCACGCTTGCGGATTGCCAGGTGACCCCGCACCCCTTTTGCCCCTCTTGAGGCGAATTGCTGGCGTTACGCGGCGGCGCGGGATCCGACAGCAACGGCAGCCCGAAGCTCGGGATCTCGCCACACGCTCCCGGCCGTCGTGCCGGCGGCGGGGCGGGCTCGGCTCAGACCGAGCCGGTTCCCGTATCCTCCGCTGTTCCCTGTCTGCCGCGCTGGCGAGGAAGCTTCTCCTTGGCTCCCTTCGCCCCCTTGGCCGGCGCAGCCGCGCTCGCACTCGCAGCCGCGGCGCCCTCGGCGCCGCGCTCGGCGGTGGCCAGAGCGCCCGCCGCCGGGTCACCGACCGCCTCGCCGCGGTTCGTCAGATCCCCGCGCGGCCGGCCGAACTCGCCGTTCTCCACGTTCGCCCGCATCCTGCGCAGGCTCTTCGAGAGGAGCACGAAGAGCCCGGCTGACGCGAGGATCAGCACGAAGACCACGAGGGCGCCGCTGGTGCCCGTGCCTATCTCGGCGGCGAGCCGCACCCCGCCGGACGTGTCATCCACTGACCAGCACCTCCTGTAGTCAAGAGTCTTTCAGCTGACGGTCCGCGGCCAGCGATGCCGCGGTGCCGCGGTGCCGCGACAACAGCCGAAAGGCTCTCAGCGGATTCCGTTGAACAGATCGTCTTCGGGTAGTACGCCCACCTCGATCAGGGACCGGGCGAGCTGGTAGTCCTCGGTGGGCCAGGCGTCGCGCTGCAGGGTGAGCGGTACCCGGAACCACGGCCCGTCCGGGTCGACCTGGGTCGCATGCGCGAGCAGGGCGCGGTCCCGGACCTCGAACCAGTCCTCGCAGCGAACCCGAGTGGTCAACCGGCCGGTGTCCTCCGCCCGGTCGATCCATTCGTCCAGCCGCTTCCCATAGGGCGACTCCAGGCCCGCGGCGCGCATCCCCTCGTGCAGGGCGAGGATGCGGTCCTTGTGGAAGGTCAGGTGGTAATAGAGCTTCAGCGGCTGCCACGGCGCAAGGCCCAGCTCGAGGCCCACCTCGGGATAGCGGGAGGGGTCACCGGCGGCCTCGAACGCCTCCACGCTGATCTGGTGGGTCATGATGTGATCCGGATGCGGGTAGCCGCCGTTCTCGTCGTAGGTCGTGACGACCTGCGGGCGGAACTGGCGGATCAGGCGCACCAGCGGGCGGGCGGCGTCCGCCAGGGGCTGCGTGGCGAAGGTCCCCTCGGGCAGTGGCGGCAGCGGGTCACCTTCGGGCAGCCCCGAGTCGATGAACCCCAGCCACTCCTGCTGCACTCCGAGTATCTTCCGTGCCCGTTCCATCTCCTCACGCCGGACCTCTGGCATCCGCGCGAGGACCTCGGGCGAATCCATTGCCGGATTGAGGATGCTGCCCGCCTCACCGCCGGTACACGTGACCACCAGCACCTCGACGCCCTCGTGGGCATAGCGGGCCATCGTCGCCGCGCCCTTGCTGGACTCGTCATCGGGATGCGCGTGGACGGCCATGAGCCGCAGACCACGCTCCTGTTCGGCCGGGAGCATGCAGCCCATTGTGGCTGACGTCCGGAGCGGACCGGGCCGGCCGGCGCCCGCGCGGCGGCCACCTGGGCCGCCGCAGGGCAGCCCCCTGTGGGCCCTCAACCGCCTGGCTCCGCACCAACCGGGGCGGTCGACCGCCCCGGGAACGAGGGACAGGCCGGCACAAACGAGACCCAGCTCACTCTTGATCTGGAAAAGTCACCGAGCGGCGTGGCACAATACACCGTCCGCACACGCTCCAAAGACGCCGGTTCACCGGTCTGCGGGCGGACGGTCTCTGGCAGGTGGCGTCGTCTGCAAACCGACATCGTCGTCGGGCCCACCTTTGAGGGATCATCGGCCCGTGACCACGGCGGGAAGTCGTCATGACGACCTCGCACTGTGGGAACCGACGTCGAGGGCGGCCCGGACCACCCGCTTGCACTGAAGCAGCAACAGCACCGAAGCAGCGACCAGCACCGAACTGAACCAGCAACAGCCCCGTGGCGCCTGCCGTGAGCGGGCCCCACCCGGGCGCGCCGCCGGGAGCCTCGGCTCCCTCCGATAGACTCAGAACTTTGGTATTCCTCGAGGAGCGTGACGCGTGACGCAGCAGACCTGGCTCACCCAGGAGGCCTACGACCGACTTCGCTCCGAGCTCGAGTACCTCACGGGCACCTGGCGTACGGAGATCGCCACGAAGATCGAGGCAGCCCGTGAGGAAGGCGACCTGCGGGAGAACGGCGGCTACCACGCGGCCAAGGAGGAGCAGGGCAAGCAGGAGGCCCGGATCCGCCAGCTGATGGACCTGCTCCGCGACGCGCGGGTCGGCGAGACCTCGCCCGCCGTGTCCGGTGAGGCCGGGCCCGGGATGATCGTCGAGATCAGGTTCCCCGGTGAGAAGGAGACCGAGAAGTTCCTCATCGGCTCACGCGAGGATCACAGCACGAGCATCGAGGTGTTCTCTCCCGCGTCTCCCCTCGGCGGCGCCGTCACCGGCCACAAGGCCGGCGAGACGGTGAACTACACGTTGCCTAACGGCCGTTCGGCCGCGGTGGAGATCGTCGCGGTGTCGCCGTACGCGGGCTGAGCCGCCCAGCGGGGCCGCACCCGCGGCGTCCCACCTGCGGTGACGCACCTGCCATGGGGTGCGGTCGGCCGATGGGAACGGACCGGCGGGCCGGCGCGACTACGCCATAAGCGGACGACATCCCATGCCGCTGCGCGCGGGCCGGTGTGGACGTACCGTCAGCTGGTGGCAGATCCGCCGGCTCCGCACAGTCCGTCCACACCTCCCACGAAGCACATCGCCGCCCCCGCGGCGGCACCGACGGCGAGCGCCCCCTCGGCATCCGGGCCTCCGCCAGCCGCTATCACCCTTGCTGACCTGCGCCTTTCCGGCCATCGTCACCGGTCGGTGCGGGCCGAGCTGCGGGAGAACCTGCTTGCGCGGATGCGGTCGGACGAACCCCGTTTCCCGGGCATCGTCGGCTTCGACGACACTGTTCTCCCGCAGGTCGAGCGGGCACTGCTCGCTGGGCACGACATCGTGTTCCTGGGCGAGCGCGGCCAGGGCAAGACCCGTCTGATCCGGACGCTCGTCGGCCTGCTCGACGAGTGGTCGCCCGCCGTCGCCGGCTGCGAGATCAACGATCACCCCTACGCTCCGGTCTGCGGCCGGTGCCGCCTGCTGCTCGCCGAGGTCGGCGAGCAGTTGCCCGTGACCTGGCGGCACCGCTCCGAGCGGTTCGGGGAGAAGCTGGCGACCCCCGACACCAGCGTCGGTGACCTGATCGGCGACGTCGACCCGGTCAAGGTCGCCGAGGGCCGCACCCTCGGCGACCCCGAAACCGTGCACTACGGGCTGGTGCCGCGGACCAACCGCGGCATCTTCAGCGTGAACGAGCTGCCCGACCTCGCCGAGCGCATCCAGGTGGCGCTGCTCAACGTGCTGGAGGAGCGCGACATCCAGGTCCGCGGCTACATGCTGCGGCTGCCGCTGGACCTGCTGCTGGTCGCCTCCGCGAACCCGGAGGACTACACCAACCGCGGCCGCATCATCACCCCGCTCAAGGACCGTTTCGGTGCCGAGGTCCGCACCCACTACCCGCTGCGGCTGGACGACGAGCTGAGCCTCATCCGCCAGGAGGCCGTGATCTCCTGGGCCGACGCGCCGCTGGGCACCCCCGAGCTGCCCGACCATCTCATCGAGGTGGTGGCCCGCTTCACCCGGCTTGTCCGCGACGCGCCGCAGGTCGACCAGCGCTCCGGTGTCTCGGCCCGGCTTGCGGTCGCGGCGGCCGAGACGGTGGCCGCCTCCGCCGTTCGGCGGGCGGCGCTGACCGGTGAGGACAGCGCGACCGCGCGGGTCGTCGACCTCGCCGCGATCGTGCCGGCGGTCCGCGGCAAGGTCGAGTTCGACCAGCTGGAGGAGGGCCGGGAGGACGAGGTCCTGGCGCTGATGTTGCGCCGGGCCATCGCGGAGACCTTCCGCGCGAAGCTCGCCGGGACCGACCTCTCCGGCCTGCAGGACCGCTTCGAGCGCGACGGTGCCGTGGAGACCGGCGATCTCGTCCCGGCCGCCGAGCTGCTGCGCCGGATCGGGCCGGTACCAGGCCTGTCAGCGATCCTCACTCGCCTGGACGTCGACGGAGCGGAGTCGCCGGGCCTGGCCGCCGCGGCGCTGGAGCTGGCGATGGAGGGCCTGCACCTCAACCGGCGCCTCGCCAAGGAGGAACTGCCCGGGCGGACGGTGTACGGCGGCTGACCGTCGGGCGGTTCGACCCGTCGGGCGGTTCGCCCGGCCACGCGCGACTCGCCCGACCACAAACAGAATCACGCGGCAGGCCACCAGGAGGCACCGGTGAGCTCCGGACAGTTCCGATACGGCCCCTGGGACGGCGGGCCCGACCCGCTGGCGTCCCCCTTCTCCGCAACCGACGCCGTCGACGAGATGTCCCACCAGATCCTGGAGGGACGTACGCCGCGGGAGGCCCTGGACACCCTGTTGCGCCGGGGCATGCCGGGCCGCCGCGGCCTGGACGACCTGCGCCGCGCGATCGAGCGCCGCCGCCGCGAGGCCCGTTCCCGCGGCCGGCTCGACGGCACCCTCGACGAGGTCCGGCGTCTGCTCGACACGGCCGTCGGCCAGGAGCGGGCCGCGTTGTTCCCAGACCCCGGTGACGAGGCGCGGCTGCGGGAGGCGGAGCTGGACGCGCTGCCGTCCGATCCCGCCCGCGCGGTGCGGGAGCTCGCCGACTACGACTGGCGCTCGCAGCAGGCCCGCGAGACCTACGACCAGATCTCCGACCTGTTGCGCCGCGAGGTGCTCGACGCGCAGTTCCGCGGGATGAAGCAGGCGTTGCAGGGCGCCACCCCGGATGACCTGGCGCGCGTGCGCGAGATGGTCCGCGATCTCAACGACCTGTTGGAGGCGGACGCCCGGGGCGAGGAGACCGGGGCCCGCTTCGAGGAGTTCATGCGCAGGCACGGCGAGTTCTTCCCGGAGAACCCCCGCGACCTCGAGGAGCTTGTCGACTCGCTGGCCCGGCGGGCCGCCGCGGCCCAGCGGCTGCTGGCCGGCCTCACCCCGGCACAACGCCAGGAGCTGGCCGATCTGATGGCGACCGCGATGGAGGACCTGGGCCTGTCCGGCGAGATGTCCCGGCTGTCGCGGGCACTGCAGTCAGCCCGCCCGGACCTGGACTGGGGTGGGCGGGGACGCGGGCGCGGGCGGGCTCGTGGGCGCTTCCCGGAGGCGATGACCGGGGACGAGCCGCTCGGCTTCGGGGACGCCACGAGCGCGCTGGAGGAGCTCGCCGAACTCGACGAGCTCGCCGCGGCGCTCAGCCAGGACTACCCGGGTGCCTCCCTCGAGGACGTCGACCCGGAAGCCGTCGAGCGGGCGCTGGGCCGCACCGCCGTCGACGACCTGCGCCAGCTCCAGCAGATCGAGCGTGAGCTGGAGCGGCAGGGCTTCATCACCCGCCGCGCGGGCACGTTGGAGCTCACTCCGCGGGCGGTGCGGCGCATCGGCGACGTGGCGCTGGCCCGCATCTTCCGCGACGTCGCCGCGCGCGGGCGCGGTGATCACACGAACACCGACGCCGGTTCCGCCGGTGATCTGCTCGGTACCTCCCGGCGCTGGCAGTTCGGCGACACCCAGCCGATCGACGTGGTCCGCACCGTCCGCAACGCGGTGCTTCGGGCGGGGCCGCCCGGCCCGGGCCGCCGGGTGCGGCTTTCCGTCGACGACTTCGAGGTCGCCGAGACCGAGCGGCGCACCAGCGCGGCGGTCTGCCTGCTGGTGGACCTGTCGTACTCGATGGCCCTGCGCGGCACCTGGGGGGTGGCGAAGTCGACGGCGCTCGCGCTGCACTCGCTTGTCACCACCCGTTTCCCCCAGGACAAGGTGCACATCATCGGCTTCTCCGACTACGCGCGGGAGCTTCGCCCCGTAGAGCTGGCGGGGCTGGACTCGGAGATGGTGCAGGGCACCAACCTGCAGCACGCGCTGCTGATCGCGGGCCGGCTGCTGCGCCGGTATCCGGAGGCCGAGCCGGTGATCATGGTGGTCACGGACGGCGAGCCCACCGCCCACCTGCAGCGGGACGGTTCGTCCTCGTTCTCCTGGCCACCCATGCCCGAGACCCTGGAGCTCACTCTGGCCGAGGTCGAGCGACTGACCCGCCGCGGTGTGACGATCAACGTCTTCATGCTGGACGACGAGCCCCGGCTGGTCCGGTTCGTCGAGGAGATGGCCCAGCGCAACGGCGGTCGGGTGCTCTCGCCGGACCCGGCCACCCTCGGCAGTTACGTCATCCGGGACTACCTGCGTGCCCGGGGGGCCCGCCGGGTGGCTCGCTGAGAGGCCGACCGCCAACTGCAGGCACTATCAGTTAGCTAGCTGCTACCGTGCGCGGTCGTGGTGACAGAGTGCGAGCGCGACGAGGACCACGACGGAGGCCACGGACAAGGCCACGAACAGGGCCACGGAGCCGATCGGCACCGACCGTCGACGGACCGGCCACGGCGGACGAACCGGTTGCGGCGGACGAACCGGTTGCGGTGGACGAGCCGGCCGCGGTCGGCAGATCCAGCCCGGGCGACAGGCCGACCGGCGTCGCGGTGGCGTGGACGACGGCACCTCGCCGGCGCCGTGGCCGCGGCCGCCGCGCTCTGCGCCCTCCTACCGGGCACCCTCCTGCCTGCGCTTCCGACGCTGGCCTCCGCGGCGACGGGTGGCGACCACAGCCCGGTACAGTCCCTGCGGTCCGCCCTCAGCCGGGAGCTGCCGGGGCCGTTCGCGGGCCCCTACTCCGAACCGCTGAGCCGCCCGTACGCGAAGCCGATGTCCGCTCCCGTCGCCCGGACCGATCTCGAGCAGGCGCGGATCTCCGCGTACTGGTCGGCGCAGCGGCGCAGCCGCGCCCAGGTCGCGGACGCGGCCGGTCGGGACGGCCGACCAGTGCCGAAGCGGCTCGACGGGCCCACCGGGACCGATCAGACCCTCGAGGCCACCAGCCCACCGCCGCCGAGCACCGGGTCGCCGTACGCCTACGGCGGACTGGTGACGAAGACCGTCGGCCGCCTGTTCACCACGATCAACGACGTCGACTACGCCTGTTCGGCCACGGTCGTGACGAGCACGGGACGCGACCTCGCGGTGACCGCCGGGCACTGCCTGCACGAGGGCAGCGGTGGCGCCTTCGCGACCAACGTGGCCTTCATGCCCGGCTACTCCGACGGCTCCCTGCCCTTCGGGCTCTGGGCCGCCCGGCTGATCACCGTGACGCCGGGCTGGGGCCTGCGGGGCGACTTCGACTACGACACCGGCTTCATCCTGTTCAACACGCGCGCCGGGCAGCACATCGAGGATGTCGTCGGCGGCGAGAAGATCACCTTCAACCAGCCCCGGACGCTCGCCCAGTACGCCTTCGGCTACCCCCGGCTCGGGAAGTACACCGGCGAGGAGCTGATCTACTGCGCCGGGCCGTCCAGCGACGACCCTTATGGCACCACCTCGATGGGCCTGGCCTGTGACATGACCGGCGGGGCCAGCGGTGGCCCGCTGTTCACCGGGCTCGGCCGGGCCGGGCCCGGCGCCGGCTGGGTCGACAGCGTCGTCAGCTACGCCTACGCCTCGGACCCGGAGACCATCTACGGCACCTACTTCGGCCGCGCGATCGAGCTGCTCTACTACCAGTCGAACGACCTTTGACACCGACCTCTGCCACCGACCTCTGACACCAGCCGAACGGCCGGTCGGGACTACCAGTCGAGCAACCGCCGACGCGGCGCCGCCCGGTGAACCGGCCGGCAACAGCCGCCCGATACGGTCTGGCCATGCCGCATTCAGGCAGCTACGGACTCTTCCTGACCCTGCACGTACTCTCCGCGTTCCTCCTGGTCGGCCCGCTCTGCATGACGATCGCGACGGCGCCCTGGCTGGTCCACGCGGGCCCGGCCGGCCTGTCCAGGCTGCGGGCGGCCGCCCGCACCACCTGGTACCTGCCGCCCGCGACCGTTCTGGTCGCCCTGTTCGGGCTGGTGATCGTCCACCGGGGACCGTTCGGCAGCCTTCGCCGGATCAGCGATCCGTGGCTGCTGACATCCGGCCTGCTGTGGATCACGGCCGTCGTGATCAGCATGGCCGTGATCTCCAGGGGCCTGCGGCGGGCCGTCCACGACATCGAGCGCGGCGGCGACGCGCGCCGCCAGCTCCCGGCGATCACGATCGGCGCCGCCGCCACGGTCACCTGCTGGGTCGTGATCATATGCCTCATGGTGATGAAGCCGGGTTACTGAGCCCTTTCCGTCATCGACTCGGCGCACGGCGCACCTGACCGTGGGCGGTGCGGGGAACAGGCTCACTGCACCGCCGCACGCAGGGACTCGCCGTGGTGGGTGACGTCGTCGACCCGGTCGAGAAGCCGCTCCCAGATCTCGCGGGGCAGATCATGTGCCATCCCGTCGATCTCCAGGAGCTCCGCGGACGGAACGGTGGCCGCCGTGAGCCGCCCGCCGCGCACCGGGATCAGCGGATCGTGCGTTCCGTGCACCACGAGCGTCGGCACCCGCAGGCCGCGCAGCGCCGCGGAGCGGTCCGTCGCGACCAGGATCGCCGCCAGCTGACGCGCCACCCCGGCGGGGTTCTGCCGACGTTCCCAGAGCTGCTTCGACCGGCTGTGCAGCCACGGGACGTCGACCGCGAACTCCGGCGAGCCGATCACCCGCGCGGACTCCTCCGCCCTGGCGATGAACTCGTCCAGGCTGGTCGGGCTTGGCCGTAGCAGCAGCTCGACGGCCTCGTCCGACGGCTTGACACTGTGATCGCCGGGGTGGGACATCACGGAGGTGAGGCTGCGCACCCGGTCCGGGCTGTTCAGCGCCAGCAGCTGCGCGACCATCCCGCCGAGCGAGACGCCGAACACGTGGGCGGACTCGACGCCGAGGGCGTCCAGCAGCCCGATGGTGTCGGCGGCCATGTCCTCGAGGCCGTAGGGCGCGAGCGCGGCCTGGCCGGACACGATCCCCAACAGGTCGGGCGGGCCATGCCAGTCCAGATGGGTGGAATGCCCGACATCACGGTTGTCGAAGGTGATCACGTGGTAGCCACGCCGGACCATGCTCGCCACGAGGTCGGGATGCCAGCCGACGAGATGCTGCCCGAGCCCGCCCACCAGCAGCAGCGGGAAGCCGTCCGGATCACCGTGCGTCTCGACGGCCAGCTCGATGCCGTTGGCCGGAACGATTCTCATGACCCGGGACGGTAGCGACAGTCCCACCCGTTCGTCAGTACACGGCTACGCATTCGGTTCCAGCTCACCGTCGCACAGGCGGCGGTGCGCACGGGCGGAGGTGTGCACAGGCGGCGGTGTGCACAGGCGGCGGTGTACGTCCGCCGGCGCGGGGCCTGGCCGGGTTCGTCCCGGCCATCTGGTGCGGTACCAGCCCACCCGCGTGTGTCCAGGCCCGTCGAGCGGCGCATCCGCCGCACTTCAACTACGTTCTGTAGTGAATCTTTTCCTCTCCGTAGCAGACGCCGGACGGTTACGCGTGGTATTTCCTACGATCGAGTTCGCCGCGTTCCTGGTGATCGTCATGGCCGTCTCCTGGCTGCTCATGCCGGTTCCGGCACTGTGGAAACCGTTCATCCTGGCCGCCTCGTACTTCTTCTATTCCTATGCGGACGCCCGCTTCGTCCTGTTGATCATTTCCTCGACGCTGATCAACCAGCTCGCCGCCGTGGCGATCGGGCGCTGGCGCGACCGACGGATCCTGATCGCCGCGATCGTCTGCGATCTCGGACTGCTGGGCTGGTTCAAGTACTACGGCTTCTTCGCGCTGTCCGTGGACCGGGCCCTGCAGGACATCGGCCTGCCGGCGCCGCTGCCGCTGCTGCAGGTGGCGCTGCCCATCGGCATCTCCTTCTTCACGTTCCAGGCCCTCTCCTACGTGATCGACGTCTGGCGCGGCGACATCCGGCCCGTCTCGCTGATCGACTTCGCCGTGTACGAGGCCTTCTTCCCCCACCTGGTCGCCGGGCCAATCGTGCGCGCGAGCGAGTTCACCCCCCAGCTCGCCACCCCACGCGACCCGAGCCAGGTCCAGGTGACCCGGTCGATCTTCCTCATCGGCGGCGGCCTGGTGAAGAAGGTCGTCCTGGCCGACCTGCTGGCCACCCGGATCGTGGACCCGGTCTTCGACGCCCCGGGCCAGCATTCGTCCGGCGAGATCGCGGTGGCCGTCTACGGGTACGCCGTGCAGATCTACTGCGACTTCTCCGCGTACTCCGACATCGCGATCGGCGTGGCCCTGCTGCTGGGCTTCCGGTTCCCCGACAACTTCGACCGCCCCTACGCGGCCGTCAGCCTGCAGGACTTCTGGCGCCGCTGGCACATGACCCTGTCCCGCTGGCTGCGCGACTACGTCTACCTGCCACTCGGCGGCAACCGCCGGGGGCGCCGCCGGACCTACCTCAACCTGATGATCACCATGGTTCTCGGCGGTCTGTGGCACGGCGCGGCGTGGACGTTCGTCATCTGGGGCGCGCTGCACGGCGGCGTCCTCGCCGGCGAGCGCGCCTGGCGCGCGCACCGCGGCGGACCGGGCGGACGTCCCGGGCGCGGGCCCACCGGGGCCACCGGGCCCAGGCACCGCGCTGGCGGAACAGCCGGTGCCGGCGGAACAGGCGGCGCTGGCGGAACGGTGGTGTTGCCGCGGCCCAAACAGCCCGAGCTGGCAGAACCCGGCTTTGCGGCGTCACACCCCCTGCCCGCGCCGACGCCGTCGCGGGAGGAGCTACCGGGAACAGGCATCGCCCCGACCGGTCCCCGCGAACCCGGGCTGGCCGCAGGGGCGGCCGTGCTCGCGACGGCGGCCCAGCCGATCGCGGCGACGACCCCGATGCGCGGCCCGACGAACCTCCCCCGGGTCTGGCTCGGACGGATCCTCGTCTTTCACTTCGTCTGCGCGGCCTGGGTCCTGTTCCGGTCCCCCGACCTCGGTACCGCGGCCGAGATCTTCGGCCGGCTGTTCACCGCCGGCGGGCCCTCTCCCCTGGTGACGACGACCGTGCTGGTCGCGATCGCGGCGGGGTTGGGCGCCGCCGCGGTGCCCAGCTGGTGGTGGGTGCGCGCCCAGGGCCTGTTCGCCGCCCGACGCCTCGGCACCCAGATCATCCTGGTGGTCACCTTCCTGCTGGTGATCTACGCCTTCGTCGGCCAGCAGGACGTCGCCCCGTTCATCTACTTCCGGTTCTGAGCGTCCGCGACTCAACGCGCCGCAGCATCGCCACGCAGTTCCGGCAATTCACCTCAAGAGGGACAAATGGGCGCCTGATGGCCGCCCTGATGGCCGCAAGGAAGGAGGATTTTGGTCGTCGGAACGACCAAAATCGCTCACTCTTGCGGCTCGCCAAACCGGGCTACCGGGCGGGTGCCGGCCTTACCCGGAGCGGCGCCGGGCCATCGTGAGGATGGCCCGGCGCTCCTGAGGTCAGTGGCCCAGCTGCGGGTCGCTGATCGAGGACGAGCCGTCCTCCAGGTGCCCCGCGAACCCGCGCACCCAGGCGGTGCCCGGCACGGTGACGGTCAGGTCGTACCAGCCGCCACTGCCACGGGTGTCAATCGTGATCTTCACGTTGCCCTTCGCCTGGGAAACCCGGCCCTGGTAGGCGCTCGCCACCTCGACGTTGACGCCCTTCGGCGCGTCGATGGACAGCTGCAGCGTCTTCGAGCGTCCCGAACGCGCCACGGTGACGGTGACGGTGTCCGACCCGGCCGTGCCGGCGTACCGCCGGAAGAATCCGTTCGGGCCATGCAGGTGGATGTCGTAGTCGCCACTGACCGGCCACTCCGCGCGCAGACGGTCCCCGGCGCCGACGGTGTAGCTGTGCGGCGCGCCGACGGGGGCGAGCAGCCTGGCCTGGAAGTGCGCACCGAGCGACCCGCGGTTGTCGAGCTCGACGGAGATCGCCGGCTTCTTCGCCGTGCTCTTCTCCGTGGCCTCGAGGTAGTACGGCGTCGGGCGGGCCGGCCGGGTGCCGGACTCCTGCTTCGGCATCTGGCCCACCGCGGGCACGGTCGGGCGGTAGGTGGGGTGGCGCAGCCGGTCGGCCGGCGCCCACGCGGTGGTGTCGGGCAGCCGGGGGTTACGGGCATCACGGGAGAAGTCGAACGCCGAGGTGAGGTCGCCGCACACCGCCCGCCGCCACGGCGTGATGTTGGGCTCCTTGATCCGGAAGCGCTTCTCCAGGAACTGGATGATCGAGGTGTGGTCGAAGGTCTCCGAGGAGACCCAGCCACCGACGCTCCACGGCGAGACCGCGAAGAACGGCACCCGGGGCCCGAGCCCGTAATGGCCGTCACCGAGCGGTCCGGTGTAGAACTCGTTGTCCGTCCGGACTGTGCTCGCACCCGGGATCAGTGGGTTGTTGACATGCGGCGGGACAAGGTGGTCGAAGAAGCCGTCGTTCTCGTCGTAGGTGACGAGCAGGACGGTCCTGCTCCACACCTCCGGGTTGGCGGTCAGCGCGTCGAGAACCTTGGCGATGTACCAGGCGCCGTAGTTCGTCGGCCAGTTCGAGTGCTCGCTGAACGTCTCGGGTGCGACGACCCAGCTGACGCTCGGCAGCTGGTTCTTCGCGACGTCGGCGCGAAGCAGCTCGAAGTAGTCCTGGCCATCCCGGTTCTTCGTGCCCCGGCGAGCCTTCTCGTACAGCGCGTCGCCCGGCACCGCGTTGCGGTAGCTGTTGAAGTAGAGCAGCGAGTTGTCGCCGTAGTTGCCGATGTACGGATCGCTGGTCCAGCCCCAGGAACCGGCGTCGTCAAGCCCGGTTCCCTCGTCCTGGTAGATCTTCCAGCTGACGCCCGCGGCCTCGAGCCGCTCCGGGTACGTCTTCCAGTCGTAGCCGAGCTCGTCGTTGTAGAGGACGGGCCCGCCGCCCTTGCCGTCGTTACCCGTCCAGCCCGACCACATGTAGTAGCGGTTGGGGTCGGTGTTGCCGATGAACGAGCAGTAGTAGGCGTCGCAGACCGTGAAGGCATCCGCCAGGGCGTAGTGGAAGGACGCGTCCTGCCGCTGGAGGTAGGCCATGGTGGCGGTGCCCTTGGCCGGCACCCACTGGTCGTAGACGCCCTTGTTGAGCGCCTTCTGGCCGTCGGTCCAGCTGTGCGGAAGCCCGGTGAGGAAGGCCGCGCCGAGGTCGGCGGCGTCAGGGTGGAACGGCAGGAGGTCACCGGTGCCGTTCGGCTGGCTCCAGACCTCCTTGCCGCTGGGAAGGATGGCCGGATGCGGGTCACCGAAGCCCCGGACGCCGCGCAGCGCGCCGAAGTAGTGGTCGAAGGAGCGGTTCTCCTGCATGAGGACGACGACGTGCTCGACGTCCCGGATGGTCCCGGTCCGGCGATTCGCGGGGATCGCGGCGGCGCGCGCGATGCTCTGGTCGAGCGCGGTCAGTGCGGCGGCGCCACCGGCCAGGGTCACAAACCGGCGACGATCGAGGTCGACCATGGGGCTCCTTGCCCGAGAAAGTGTGATCCGAGGAGTGCGGGTCGGCCAAGATTTGCGCACCGTCACAACCGGCGGGCGTCTCGCATGTGACCAGCGAGCGAAGCCTTTTCGCCCGCCGGATACCAGAAGGTCAGCTGGCGGACTTCCCACCCGTTTCCGCGTGCCCGAGTTCAGACCGGGGCTACCGCCATGGCCTTCGAGAGCTCCTTTCCAAGCCCCCGGACGGAGCGTGGGCCAAGCGGCAGAACCAGCGATCATCACTTAAGGTAAGCATCCGAATACATATGCCGTTGATCGCGGGGAGTGCTCATGACGCAGCGCGACGAGCCGACGGCCTCGACGCCATCCGCGCCTGCCCCACGCCGAAACCCGGATCGGACGGCACCCACCCCACCCGGCCCAGGAGCGACCGCCCCTCGCACCAACAGCGCACCGGCCACCGCGACACCGGCGGCCTCGGCTACCCAGGCGGCGTCGGCAACCCCGGCGGCACACGGAGCCCCGGCGACCGCCAGCCGACCTCCGGCCAGTCCGGTCACCGCGGGCCCGGCGGCGCCACGACCGCCGGCCGCTGAACCGCCGGCGGCCGGGCCCGGGCCGTCGGTGCCATCGGTGCCGTCGGCGCCATCGGTGCCCACCATGTCCGCACGCCGAGCGCTGCTGCTGGTGGCCGCGTGCCTCGGGCTGCTTGCCGTGCTGCGGTCCGCGGCGATGGTGCACGCCGGCGAGGGGATGCCCCCGGGCACCACCCGAGAGCTCGTTCTCGGAGTCGCCCGCCCGCTGGACCGGATCACCGCCACGCTCAGGCTCAACCAGCCCGACCGGCTTCTGACGACCGCGTTCGGGCACCCCGACCCGACCGGCGCGAAGGCGGACAGTTCGGAGCTCGCCTCAGCCGCCGCGCTGGCCGAGCCGGGGGCGACCGGCGGCCAGGAGCAGGCTCCCCGGCGCCGGGAGAACGTCGTCGCGGCGGCGCCACTGCGGACGCCGACCGCGACCGATCCGCTGCGGGTCCTGGTCACGGGCGATTCGCTGACCGAGTCGCTGGGCCCGACCATCGCCAACACCGAGCCGGCGACGATCCACGCCGAGACCGACACCCGCTTCGGCACCGGGCTGGTACGACCGGACTTCTTCGACTGGGCGACCCACGCCCGGCTCCAGATCACCGGGCGCAACCCGGAGGCGATCGTCGTGATCATGGGTGGCAACGACGGCCAGGGCATCACCCAGCCCGACGGCACGATCCTGCCCGCGGGCTCGGACGAGTGGGCGGCCGAGTACCGCCGCCGGGCGATCGTCCTGATGCGGATCTGGTCCGACGGCGGCAACAGGCGCGTCTTCTGGCTGAGCCTGCCGCCAGCCCGGTCCGGCACCCTCAACGGCTATTTCGCCCGCATGAACGAGGCGACCCAGGCCGCCGCCGAACGGGTTCCCGGTGCACGCTTCCTGGACCTTCGCCCGACGCTGTCCAACGCCGGCCAGTACACCGACTACCTGACCGACAGCAGCGGGCGTTCCGTGCTCATCCGCACCAGAGACGGGGTGCACCTGACACTCGACGGAGCCCGCCTGGCCGCCGCTCCGGTGCTTCAGACCCTGACCCAGGAGTGGCACCTGCACTGACTCTTCCGGCCGGTCGGTCGGTCGGCCGGCCGGCCGGCGATCCGGTCAGCTCGGGCGGAACCCGAAGCCGGGCCCATCAAGATCGCCCCTGGCCGCGGTCACCACCGCGAGCGCCCGTGCGGTCAGCTCCAGAACACCCTGTCCGGGCCCGGCCGGGCCCGGAACCGCCGTCGGCGCCGCCGCGGCGGCCAGGAAGTCGTCCACCAGCACAATCAGCTGATCGGGCAGCGCATGGTCAGCGACGCGGGGTGGGCGGGCCCCGGGAGGCGCGCCGCTGCCCGCCTGCCGGCCGAGCAGCGCGAGCTCGTCGATCAGGGAACGGAGCCGGTCGGCTCTCGTCTCACCGCTGGTGATCCGCACATCCCAGGCGGAACCCGTCCAGCCCCGCGCCCTGGAGACCAGGAGGCTGGCCTGCCGGTTGACCTCGCGGAGCGAATCCGACATCCGAGCAGGATACCTGCCGAGGCACTCGCCACGTCTTGCCCGAGCGAACGGCGAGGCGCACGCTCGGCACATGTACCGCTGACACACCGCAAGTCCTCTGGAGGCGCGCATGTCGCTGTATCGCTCCCCGCTGTACCGCTCCCCGCAGACACACCGGGGTCTCATCGACCGCATGCCCAAGGCCACCGGCCATGATCTCCGGCACTGGCTGGCCTGCCTCAACGAAGGGCCGGGTCTGCTGCGCTTCTCGGAACGCGTGGGCTGGTTGAGGGACATCCACGGCGTGCCGCACCGGTACGCGGCCGCCGTGGTGCACGAGGCAGACCTGCGTAGGCACGCGATCCAGGTCTGAAGCGAGAATGATCCGGTGGACCTTGACGCCGCCCGTGCCTTCATCCGCGATCATCACCGTGCCGTGCTGGCCACGACCCGCCGCGACGGCACTCCCCAGCTGTCCCCGGTCCTCGTCGGTGTCGACACCGACGGGGCGCTGGTGATCAGCACCCGGACAACGGCGCTGAAGACGGCGAACATCGAACGCGATCCCCGGGTCCACCTCTGCGTCCTGGCCGATGGTTTCTTCGGGCCATGGGTACAGATCGGCGGCACCGCGCAGATCATCCGGCTGCCCGAGGCCCACGACGCTCTGGTCTCCTACTACCGGCAGATCTCCGGTGAGCACCCGGACTGGGCGGACTACCGCGCCGCGATGGAGCGGGAGCAGCGCTGTGTGATCAGGGTGACGCCCACCGCGGCCGGCCCGCAACGCTCCGGGTGATGGCCGAGACGCCCGCGGCCCGCCCTGCCGTCAGCCGCGGACGTCTCCCCGCCGGTCCGTCCCGCACCTGCGCGCTGCTCCCCGCCGGTGTCGACCCCCGCTGGTGTCGCTACTGACGGAGCTTGGAGAGCAGCCGCAGCAGCTCCAGGTACACCCACACGAAGCCGACGAGAAGGCCGAAGGCCGCCCGCCAGGCCTCCTCGCGCGGCGCACCGCTGGCGACGGCCCGCTCGATGCAGTCGAAGTCGAGGATGAACTGCAGGCTGGCCACCGCCAGCACCACGATGCTGAACAGGATGCCCAGCGGCGACGGGTCGTTGATCACGGGAAGGTGGCTGCCGGTGAAGAGCCGGATGCCGAGATCGACAAGCCCCAGCAGCACGACGGCGAGCAGGGTGCCCGTGACGATCCTGGCCATCCTCGGGGTGGCCCGCAGACGGCGGCTGCGGTAGGCGACCAGCATGACGACGAACACCAACGCCGTGCCGAGCAGAGCCTGCAGGACGATTCCGGAGAAGGCCGTCTCGTAGTACCGCGAGACGATGCCGACGGCCAGACCCTCCAGCCCGGCGAACACGACCACCAGCGGCGGGCTGACCCGCTCCCGCATGGAGATCACGAAGCTCAGGGCAAGGGCGGCGACGAAGGCACCGATCGCGAGGCCCGACGAGTCGGGTGCGACGTACCAGCCGAGGCCCGCGAGGACCAACATGACCGCGAACACGCCGAGCGTGTGCATGATCACGTCGTCGTAGGTCAGCCTCTCCCGCACGGGAGCCGGCGGTGGGTAGCCGGGCTGGCCGGGCGCCGGTGGCCACCCGCCAGGCTGCCAGGAGCCCTCCGGAGGCGCCGGTGGGCGGCCCTGCCCGAACCCTGTTCGGGTGAACGCCGGGTTGGACGAACGTAGCTCTGCCATCGGCTTGGACCTCCCCAGCCTGCCCGCGCGGGCAGGTCGCCACGCGACGATCACACAGTACAACGCCCGCGAGGGCCGGCCGGGTTCCGCGCTTGCGGCAATGGGTGACATCCGTGCTGCGGCGAGCAATCCAGAAGAGGTGCCGCCGGGCAGCGGAGCCGGACTAGACATAAGGGGCAGAAGAGGACGCGGCCAAGCCGGCCGAGAGATCAGCTCGGCGAGATCAGCTCGACCGCAATCCAGATCCAGAGCTTCGCTGTTCAGACAAAGGTCTCCCGGACACTGCCCGTGCCCGTTCGACCGCCGACCTCAGGGGCAATACGAGGCGGCCGGTCGACATTGAAAGGTGCCGGTGGTCGGAGTCGAACCGACACTCGAGCTGTTTTTAGGACAGCCTCCTCTACCTGTTGGGATACACCGGCTCGTGCACATCGCTGATGTTTCTACCACGCTACGTAGGGTCTGGGAATAACGCATCGCAGGAAAAGTCGCCCGGACCGGCCGACCTGGACGAATTCGTGACTCCTGGTGACGACCAAGGCACGTGCACCGCCATCCCACGGCAAGGGGTCACATCCCGGTTCGGATCCGGAAGGATCCGCCACCGGGACGCGTCAGGGGGACCGGCCTTGATCACCTATAGCCGATCGCCAGCGAAGGCAAGATCAAGAATACCGAAGAGTCCGAAGCGCCCGACGTCCGCCTCACGCAATGTCGCCAGGACAACATCACGGGTGCCGCGGCCTGCCTGCCGGCCCGGATCCGTCGACGCCGCACCGGCGGCAGCCGCCCACGGGCAGCACCCGTCGGCCCTGGGCCGCCCTCGGCAGCAGCCCCGGCAACCGTCGGGCCAGCCAGGCGGTCGGCCTGCCGAGGCGGGGTGGCGGTACCGCGCAGCGGCGGCGGTCCGGCCGGACGCGGCGGCGCCTCGCTGACCGGGCAGCGGCGGCGGCAGACACGGAACGTCACGAACCATGCCGCGGCAGCCATGCGGCCTGACGGGTCGCAACGGCGCAGTGTCCGCCACTGCGTCCCGCCGATCGCACGGAAAGCGCAACCGGCCCCGACCAGAAATCGGCAGGACAGCCCACCATGGCCGTCCAACACCCGCCGCCACCCACATTACGCGTGTTCTGGGGCAGCGATCCGCGGCACGCTGAAACCCCGATTTCCACTGCGGTGGCGCGGCCGGAACGAAGACGGCGGTCAGCTCGCATTACATTTGTTCCGCCAGGTCTTCCGGCACCGACCAGAACTCCTGACGGATACCTCCGGCGGGGCTGCGGAATCAGGCTGGAAATTCCACTCGAAAGCCCCGCGCCGATACGCCGCACCGTTCCCCGCGGGCGCGGCCCCGAAGAATCACCGCGACACCGCGACACGCCTGCCGCCCGCTCGAGGCCGTCCGCTCGGCGGCATGCTCCCCCGCCGCACCCGACTGAAACCCGGCGGCTGTGAACGAACGAGCAACGGAGCAGCAACGCCTTCCGCCCGGGCTGCCGGCCGGAAGGACGCGCGGCCCGGCGCCCGAGACCATCGGGCCGCACGGGCGACCCCCGCGAGTTCATCTGCTGTTATCTGTCACAACAATCGGATCGATCGTGACTCGATCTACCCACGGAGAGAATTCCGCTCTGCGGCAGGAGAAGCGTCGTTGCGAAAGTGCAGCCGTGACCGCGGGCACCCCGGGCCCCGCGAGGCGAGGTCGCCGTCGTTTCGCGCCGCGCGACACCGCGAAAAGTGATCTGCCCCACTGTTTCGCACGGCAGGAAGGTACCGGCAACCGACAAATGATCGGACGATTCCCGTGACACCGGGAAGCCCACAGCGAGGTCCCCGATGGTCGGACACAGCTCAGCGCGGCACGAAACCATACCCGCCGCTGTGATTTCAGGGAGCGGCGCGAACACCGGCGATGTGCTCCATCGCTCGCGCGAAGACCACGTCGAGCATCGGAGCGGTCACTCTGCCGGTGAAGGTGTTCTGCTGGCTGGGGTGGTAGCACCCGAAGATCCGCAACTCGGCCAGGTTCACGGTCGCACCGTGGCCGAAGGGCGTCCGGCGAGGTGGAAGAGGGTAGCCGGCCGCGCGCAGCGCCGGCCACAGCGCGGTCCAGGCGAATCCGCCGAGCACCACGATCGACCGCAGCGTCGGTCGCAGGAGTTGCAGGTCCCGAACCAGCCAGGGGCGACAGGTGTTCCGTTCGTCCGGGGTCGGCTTGTTCGCCGGCGGCGCGCAGCGGACCGCGGCCACCACCCTGCTGTCGATCATCTCCTGGCCGTCTCCCACCGCGACCGAGGTCGGCTGCCGAGCCAGGCCCGCCCGGTGCAGCGCGGCGAACAGCCAGTCGCCACTGCGGTCACCGGTGAAGATCCGACCGGTGCGGTTCCCGCCGTGCGCGGCCGGCGCCAGCCCCACGATCAGCAGCCGCGCGTCGGGCGGACCGAACGAGGGCACCGGCCGGCCCCAGTACTGCTGGTCCGCGAACGCCGCCCGCCTGACCGCGGCGACCTCCTCCCGCCACTGCACCAGTCGGGGACAGGCGCGGCAGACCGAGACCCGGGCGTCGAGCTCGGCGCAGTCCGCCGCCGCCGCCGCGAGCTCGACGACGCCGGCCGCCGTGTCGGCCACCGGCGTGGCCGCCGTGGCGGGGTCGTTCGGCCACCCCGCCCCCGGGGCGGCCGGTCCGGCACCCGTACCAGCCGCCCGGTCGTCCGGTCCGGCGTCGATGGCCATGGTCCCAGCCTGCCGGCTGGGACCGGTCACCGTGCGCCCGACTCGACCACGCCACCGAGAGAAAGCGCGATGCCGTCCAGAATGTCCCGCTCGCTCGCGATCACGGCGGAGGTACCGGACCGCTCCAGGAGCGTCCGCAGCACCAGCGCACCTGCCGCGATGACGTCGACCCGACCCGGGTGCATCACGGGCAGCACCGCCCGCTCGGCATGGGTCATCGCGACCAGGCGTTCCGTCACGGCCGCCACGTCCGCCGCCGAGGTGACCATCAGGTGGATGCGATCGGCGTCGTAGGCCGGCAGCTCGGCCGCGAGCGCCGCGACCGTGGTCACCGTGCCCGCCACACCGACGAGGGTGGCCGCGCTGGTGATCGGCACGACCCGCTCGGCGACGTCGAAAGCCGCGTTCACGTCCGCGACGATCGCGGCGACCTGTGCGGGGGTCGGTGGGTCGTCGTGCAGGTGGCGCTCGGCCATCCGGACGCAGCCCACGTTCACCGAGATGGACTCGCGTACCCCGCTCGCGTCACCCAGCACCAGCTCGGTGGAACCACCGCCGATGTCGGCGAGCAGGATCGGTGTGTCGACGGCGTCGAGGTCCCCGATCGCGCCGGTGAAGGAAAGCGCCGCCTCCTCGCCACCGGTGATCACCTCCGGATCGACCCCGAGGATCGACCGGACGCCGGTTACCAGCTCAGCACGGTTGCGGGCATCCCGCGTGGCGCTGGTCGCGACCATGCGGACCCGCGTCGCGCCCAGCCGGTCGATCTCGTCCGCGTAGTCGCGCAGCGCGGCGAAAGTCCTGGCCAGCGCGTCCGGCGCCAGTTCACCGGTCCGGTCGACGCCGGCTCCGAGACGGACGATCTCCATCCTGCGGGTGAGCTCGCGCAGCCGCCCCCCGGAACCCCCGGACTGTTCGTCGACCTCCGCCACCAGCAGGCGGATGGAGTTGGTGCCACAGTCGATCGCTGCGACGCGACTCATCCGGCGGTCCCCTTTCGTCCCTGGCCACCGCCCGCCGCACCACCGGGCGAGCTCGCAGGTTCCTCCGCACAGGATGCGCGCTCGAGGTCGACACAGGGCCCGCGGGCCCCCCAGTCAGCCAGTGCAGCGAGAGCCTCGTCACCGAACGGATTGACACCGGGTCCGACGGCCAGGCTGTGCGCGACCAGCACATGCAGGCATTTGACCCGGTCCGGCATCCCACCGGCGCTCGGGTTCCCCACGAGCGGGCCGTGGGCATCGCGGCGGGCCAGGTAGTCGCGGTGCGCGGCGCTGTAGGCGCGCGCGAGGTCCGGGTCGGTGGCCAGCCGGGCGGTCATCTCCCGCATGACACCGGAGCTTTCCAGCCGGGAGATCGCCGCCGCGGCACGCGGACAGGTCAGGTAGAACAGGGTCGGGAAGGGCGTTCCGTCCTCGAGGCGCGGCGCCGTCTCGAGGACGTCTGGCAGCCCGCACGTGCAGCGGTGGGCCACACCGAGCACCGCACGTGGCACCCGCCCGAGCTGACGGTGCACGATCTCGGTCTCGGCCCCGAGCCCCGCGGCCGGAGCCGACCCCGACGCCGCGCCGTTTCCCGCCGTGTCACTTCCCGGTGAGCCGCTCACCGCTGCGCCGCCGGGGTCGGCGTAGCCGGCTCGGCGAGCTGCGACCAGAGCTGGTTGTACCAGGACTGGCCGCCCCCGCCGCCATCGGCGCCCGCGGCGGGCTCCGGTGTCGGCTGGGGGCTCGTCTGCATCAGGTACGTCTTCTCTCCGGGCAGGACGTAGTGCAACCGGCGGCGCGCCTCGTCCTTCACCCATTCCGGATCGTTGTAGCGCGCGACCTCCTCACGCAGGTCGTCGACCCTCGTCTGGCGCTGTGCGTTCGTGCGCGTCAGCTCGGAGATCTTCGCCTGCTGCTGCAGGTACAGCCGCAGTGGGTAGGCCAGGGTCAGGACCAGGACGCAGATGACGATGGCCAGCAGGGTGGCCCTTGTCGTCAGCGCCCTCCGCCGGAAGGGCATTCGGCTCAGCGGGCGGTCGTCGCCCGCCGCGGGAACGCGCCGGCGCCCGCGTACCGTGCCGCGTCGTCGAGCTCCTCCTCGATCCGCAGCAGCTGGTTGTACTTCGCCACCCGCTCGCTGCGTGCGGGAGCACCCGTCTTGATCTGGCCGCAGTCGACCGCTACCGCGAGGTCGGCGATCGTGGTGTCCTCGGTCTCGCCGGAGCGGTGCGACATCATGCAGCGGTAGCCGTTGCGGTGGGCCAGGCTGACAGCGTCCAACGTCTCCGTCAGGGTGCCGATCTGGTTCACCTTCACCAGCAGCGCGTTGGCCGCGCCCTCGGCGATGCCGCGGGCGAGGCGCTGCGGGTTGGTGACGAACAGGTCGTCGCCGACGAGCTGTACCCGCGAGCCCAGCCGGGTGGTGATGCTCGCCCAGCCGGCCCAGTCGTCCTCGGCGAGCGGGTCCTCGATGGACACGATCGGGTACGAGTCGACCAGATCCGCGTAGTAGTCGATCATCTGGTCGGCCGACCGGCCGGTGCCTTCGAAGGTGTAGGAGCCCTTCTCGAAGAACTCCGTCGACGCGACGTCGAGCGCCAGCGCGATGTCGTCACCCAGGCTGAAGCCCGCCTTGTCGACGGCCTCGGCGATCAGGTCGAGCGCCTCCCGGTTCGTCGGCAGGCTCGGCGCGAAACCACCCTCGTCACCGACGCCGGTCGCCAGGCCCCTGACCTTCAGCACGCTCTTGAGCGCCTGGTAGATCTCCGCGCCCCAGCGCAGCGACTCCGCGAAGGTGCCGGCGCCGATCGGCGCGATCATGAACTCCTGGATGTCGACGTTGGTGTCGGCATGCGCGCCACCGTTGAGGATGTTCATCATCGGCACGGGCAGCAGGTGGGCGTTGGGCCCGCCGATGTAGCGGAAGAGCGGCAGCCCGCTCGCGGCCGCGGCGGCCCTGGCGACGGCCAGGCTCACACCCAGGATCGCGTTCGCGCCCAGCTGGGACTTGTCGGGCGTCCCGTCCAGCTCGATGAGGCGCGCGTCGAGCAGCCGCTGCTCGGTGGCCTCCATCTCGATGATCGCCGGACCGATCCGGGAGATGACGGCGTCGACCGCCTTCGTGACGCCCTTGCCGCCGTACCGGTCGCCCCCGTCGCGCAGCTCGACGGCCTCGAAGGCGCCGGTGCTGGCTCCGCTGGGGACAGCGGCCCTACCGGGCGTGCCGTCCTCCAGAACGACCTCGACCTCGACGGTGGGATTGCCTCGCGAGTCGAGAATCTCGCGAGCTCCGACAGCCTCGATGGACGGCACGAGCACACCTTTCGATGGGACGCTACCGGGGCACCGGCGCGGGACGGATCCTGCTTGCGGCACTGAAACTTTGCGGCACTGAATCTTTGCGGAGACTGCTGGTTGCGGAGACTGCTGGTTGCGGAGCGCCCGGGGACGAGCGACGCCGTCCGGACGAACCGGTCGGTGCGAGACTACCGCCGCGGCGCGTCGGCGCGTCGCCTCCCGGTCGCGCCACGCTGACGCGGACGCTGTGTCCGTCGCCGGTCGGCCGCGTCAGGAAACCGCTCGGCGTCGCACACATCACCTTGGTGGGCAGCCCCGATGGGGGGTGGCTCAGGCCTGACCAGAGCTCGACGTGTGCGGAGAATTCGGCGGCGGTCCCGAAGCCGCGGCTTGAGGATCTGCGGATCTTCGTCGTTCCAGAGGCTCTCCCGGATTGGCGCGGGTCGAGATCGCTGGTCGGTGGACGGGGCGGTTCGCACTCCACGAACGCGGCCGGACCTCCGAGTGCACGACAGCCCGAGAGCCCGGCGACCCGGCGACCCAGTTTGGCGAGTCGCAAGAGTGAACGATTTTGGTCGTCCCGACGACCGAAATCCTTCTTTCTTGCGACTCGCCAGGCGACTCTTCGCCCCTTTTGCCCCGCTTATGGTCGAATTCGCGGGCGCCGCGCGGGAGGTGCGGGATCCTCGATGAGTGCCGTGCGGGTGGGGTTCGCCCTCCGGGAGCGCGGCACCGCCAAGCCCATGCCGGTGCCCCTGATCCGCCGCGTCTCGGGATTCCGCTGCGGTCCCTGGAACGACCAGAATCCCCAGGCCTTGCCTGGCAGCAGCGGCAACTCGGAGCCTGGGCCTCGTCACACGCGCCGGGTCGACGAAGATTCCCGGATCTTCCTGCTCGTTCCGTCGGAGCTAGCGGAGCCGCCCCACGGGGGGCATCAGCAGGGGCCCGTGGACGGGCAGCCCCGCCCGCGCCGCGAGCGGCGCGAGCGCGCCCCAGCCGCCGGCGAACCCGTCGGAGCCCACTGACAGACCACCATGGGCGCCACCGACCGCGCCGAGCCCTGCGAACGCGCCGAGCCCTCCGAGCGCGTCGAACGCGGTGAGAGCACCGAGAACTCCCCGGATGCCGGGGAGCCCGAGGCTCGCCGCGGTTCGGGCGGCCGCCGCGCCCGGCTCCTCGCTGGACTTCGGGGTGCGCAGCCGGTCCAGCACCGACGGTTTCGGGGTGAGCCGCACCCGCGGGGTCTCCTCGGCCGGCAGGCCGGCCCGCGCCCAGGCCAGGTCGATCGCGTGGGCCAGCCCACCCAGCTCGTCGACGAGGCCGTGGCGATGGGCGTCGGCGCCCGTCCAGACCCGCCCGCGGGCCAGCTCGTGTGCCTCGGCGTGGGACATCCGCCGGGCCTGTGCGACCTTGGCCACAAAGTCGGCGTACACCCGGTCGAGGAACTCCTCCAGCTTCGCCCGCTCGGCCTCGGTGAACGACTGCCGCGGGGACATCATGAGCGCGTTCTCGCCGGCGGCGACCGCACCGAAGCCGATCCCGACCTTGCCGAGCAGGTCACGGACGACCTGCTTGCCACCGAAAACTCCGATGGAACCGGTCAGCGTCCCCGGGTTGGCAACGATCAGATCACCGCCGAGTGCGACGAAGTAGCCACCGGAAGCCGCGACGGCACCCATCGAGACGATCACTGGACGCCCGGTGGCACGAAACCGTTCGATCTCTCGACGGACCACATCCGAGGCCACATACGAACCGCCTGGGCTGTCAACGCGGAAGACCGCGGCAGCCACGGAGGAGTCCCGGGCCGCCGCCCGGAAGGCCGCCGTGACCGCGTCCGCCGCGAGGACCGGCCCCCCGAACGGCAGCGCCGCGGACCCCAGCACCACCGGGCCGGTGCCGTGTACGAGTGCGACCACCGACGTCCGCGGATCGATCTCCGGTGGGACCACATTCGGATCACCACCGGCCGCCGCCCCCGCCCCGCCGTCCACCGCCGCCGCATTTTCCACCGCCGCGGCCGGCGTCGCCGCAGCCCCCGTCGCCGCGGCCGGACCGGTGCCCGACCGCCGCCGCGCCCGATCACCACCGGACTGCCCCGGCAGCACCGGCACCGGAAGAGCCGCGGCAAGGCCCCGGGCCCTGCGCACCGGGGAGGCCTCCCGGCGCACCTCGGCACGCCGGTACGCCCAGACGTACATCAACGTCGGTTCGACGCCGCCGTCACCGTCGGCATCGGATCCGACGCCGGACGTCCCGGCGAGCTCACGCGCCCGCGTGCGCACCTGGTCATAGGCCTCGTCCCGGTAGCCGATCCGGTCGACCAGGCCCGCCTCCAACGCGGCCCGCCCGGACATCGGGGCGTCATCGATCATTCTTCTGACCTGGTCCGGCGACAGCCCTCGACGTGCCGAGACCTCCGCCACCACCTGCTCGGCGCACGAGTCGACGATCCGCCCGAGCGCCTCGCGGTGCGCCGGGGTGAAGTCCCGCTCCACCAGCGTGTTGACCGCGTTCTTGTACTCGTGGCGCTGGCCGATCTCGACACTCACCCCGAGCCGGTCCAGCGCCTCCCGCAGGAAGGGGGTCTCCATCGCGACGCCGGTCAGGCCCAGGTCTCCGGGCGGCGCGAGCCAGATCTCGTCGAACGCGCACGCCAGGTAGTAGGCCACCGTGCCGCCACCGAACTCGCCGAAGGTGTCGGCGTAGGCGAAGGTGACCCCGCCGGAGGCGCGGAACTCGGCGACCGCGTCGCGGACCTCCTGCACCCGGGACAGCGGCATCCCGCCAGCCGCGATGTGGGCGACGAGCACCTTCGCCCGGTCGTCCCGCGCGGCGCGGCGCAGCCCGTCGACCACCTCGCGCAGGGTCGGCCGCCGGTGGGCGACCGCGGCGGTCAGAGGGTCCGCGGGCACGCCTTCCACCAGGTCGGAGGTCAGGTCGAGCTCAAGAATGATCGGGGCGGCGCGCCGCCGCGCGAAGCGCTGGATATCGGCCACTGCCTGCCTGGGCGTTCCAACCATGGTTCGAGGCTAGTGCGACGCCTGCGAACCGGGGATCTCCCGCGGCCGGAGCGTTCAGGATCCCTCGTACGAAAGGTCGTTCAGGATCCGCCGGCGGAAGGCTCCGTGGTCGCCGTCGGCGCGGAGGCCGTCATCGGCGAGGTGGCCGCCGATCGCCACAGCGCGCTCCAGCCAGCCGCGTCCAGCCCGCGCGGCTCGACACCGCGTTCCAGCGCCGCGTGTTCCGCCCGGGCCAGGTTGTCCCGAAACGACCGGGCACGCCCGCGCAGCGCGGATTCGGCGTCGACGTCGAGAGCGGCCGCCAACGCCACGGCGACGAACAGGAGGTCGCCGACCGACCGCTCGGCGACGGCAGGTCCCGTGCCCGGATCGGCGTCGAGGCCCCGTGCCAGCTCGGCGACGAGCGCGGTGAGCCCCGCCGAACCGGGTGCGGCCACCGGGGCCTCCGTGACCTCCGGGGCAGCCGATGCTCCCGGAGCTGGCGAAACAGCGGGAAGGGCCAGGTCGAGCGGGAGGCCCAGCTTGCCCGCCCGCCGCAGCAGCTTGGCCGTCAGGGACAGCGCGGGCGCGGACAGGGGCACCCCCTCCGTCACCGACTTCCGGTTCTTCTCCGTCGCCTTGATCGCGTCCCAGTTGGTGACGACCTCGTCCGCGCCGGAGACGGCGACGTCGGCGAAGACATGGGGATGGCGCCGGATCAGCTTGGCGGACAGCCCGGCCGCGACATCGTCGACGTCCCAGCCGCCCGGACCGGCCTCAGCCGCCACCCGCGCGTGGAAGAGCACCTGCATCAGGACGTCCCCCAGCTCCTCGCGGAGCTCGGTGAGATCGCCGTCCTCGATGGCCTGGTACGCCTCGTACGCCTCTTCCAGCAGGTAGGGCGCCAGCGAGGTGTGGGTCTGTTCGGCGTCCCAGGGGCATCCGCCGGGCGAGCGCAGCCGGTCCATGACGGCGACCGCGTCCAGCAGGGCCGATCCGGGCAGCTCGCGGGTCGCGATGAGCTGGTCGACCCGGGCGAGCCGGTCGACCCCGGTGTAGTCGACGGCCGCGAGCAGGGCCCGGTCGACGGTGTTCGGCGACACCGGATCCAGCAGCCACGCGACCTGGCCGGACGTCCCGGCAGCGGCCAGCAGCCCGGCAAGGGGACCGGCGCCGCCGGCCGGGGCCTCGGCCTGGCCGGCGGCCCAGCTCTCGGTCTCGCCCGCGACCAGCACCGACACCTCGACACCGGCCTCGCTCAGCGCCGGAGCCTGCGGGTGGTCGGGGCAGGCCGTCCAGACCGCGGCCGAGCGGAGCAGATCCCAGGCCGCGGCCGTGAGCAGGCCCGGCGCGACCCGGGCACTCGTCGAGACCAGCGTGATGTGTGCGCTCACGTCGGACGCCTGCGCCCTACAGCGTCAGCTCGGCCGTCGAGGCGACCGGCTCCTCCGTGGTGGCGATGGTGCCCGGCGCCTCGTCCACGACCGATTCCTTGGCGTTCCATTCCCCGAAGCGGGGGTTCACCGAGACGCCCAGCCGGTTCGCGGTGTCGGTCAGCACCGGCTGGATCTTCGCGTTGCGCTCGTCGGAGGCCAGGAACCGCTGCAGGTACGGCCGGGCCGCCTCGTAGGTCAGCGGCAGCTTGCCGTACTGCTGGACGAGGCCGTCGTACTGCGCGCGGGCGTAGTCCGGTGAGGCGAGGGTGGTCGGCGCGACCTTGTCGGCGATGGCGAACTCCAGCGCACCGACCCGCATCGCCGTCAGGAGGTCCTCCTTGGCGTAGCCGAGCGCGGCGGCGTTGGTCTCGAACTCCTTGACGCCGCCGTAGCCCAGCACCGCGCTCGCCTGGTAGAAGGCGTTGAGGTCCTGGTCGCTCACCGTGACCCCGAGGCTCTTCGCCGCGGACTCACGCACCTTGAGGTCCACCAGCATGGTGATCGTGCGGCGCTGGAGCGCCGTACGGGTGAGGGTCTGCGCGGTCTGGGCGGTCTCGGCCGCGGCCAGGCCGCGGTCGACGATGCCGCGCACGGTCGAGGTCTCGATCGTGCTCGACCCGACCTGGGCCGCCGCACCGGCGTGGGACGTGCATGCGGTACCTGCGAGGCCGGTGAGCACGGCGAGCCCGAGCCCGGCCAGAAGACGCGGAAACTTCACAGCAGTGACCGTATCCGCTCCTCGGCCCAGAAGTGTATGCGGCTGCCCCCGGCCGCCCGGACGACCGCCGGACGACCACTCGGACAGCCAGCTGGACAAACGCCCCGGCGGCCTACCGGCTGGCCGCCGCGGCGATCGAGTCCCCGGCGACGGCGTCGAGCAGCTGGCCGACCCAGGCCAGCAGGGCCCGGTCGCGCAGCGGGCGGGATCCGATCCGGCCGGTCTCGGTCGGCGCCGGAACCAGCACCGTCTTCACCGCCGGCTTGACGACGGAGCCCTTGTAGAGCCGGTTCAGGCGCAGCGTCTGGCTCTCCCGCAGCTCCAGCGGGGCGATCCGGATCTGGCGCCCCGCGACGGTGATCTCGTTGACGCCGTACCGGCGGGCGAGCACCCGCAGGGAGGCGACCGCCAGCAGGTTCTCCACCGGCTCGGGCAGCGGGCCGAACCGGTCCGTCAGCTCGCCGCGGACCTCGTCGATGTCCGCCGCGGTGACAGCTGCGGCGAGCCGGCGGTAGGCGTCGAGCCGCAGCCGCTCGCTGGGCACGTAGTCGTGCGGCAGGTTCGCGTCGACGGGCAGCTCGACCTTGACCTCGATCGGCTCCTCGACCTCGCCCTTGTACTCGGCGACGGCCTCCCCGACCATCCGGACGTACAGGTCGAAGCCGACCGAGGCGATGTGCCCCGACTGCTCGCCGCCGAGCAGGTTGCCCGCGCCGCGGATCTCCAGGTCCTTCATCGCCACCGCCATGCCGGCGCCGAGGTCGTTGTGCTGCGCGATGGTCGCGAGCCGGTCGTGCGCGGTCTCCGACAGCGGCCGGTCCGGCGGGTAGAGGAAGTAGGCGTAGGCCCGCTCGCGGCCACGGCCGACCCGGCCGCGCAGCTGGTGCAGCTGGGAGAGCCCGAAGTTGTCGGCCCGCTCGACGATCAGCGTGTTCGCGTTCGAGATGTCCAGGCCCGACTCGACGATCGTGGTGCAGACCAGGACGTCGAACTTCTTCTCCCAGAAGGAGACCATCACGCCTTCGAGGGTGTCCTCGTTCATCTGGCCGTGGGCGGTGGCGACGCGGGCCTCGGGGATCAGCTCACGCAGCCGCGCGGCGGCCCGGTCGATGCTCTCGACCCGGTTGTGGATGTAGAAGACCTGCCCCTCGCGCAGCAGCTCCCGGCGGATCGCCGCCCCCACCTGGCTCGGGTCGTAGGCGGCGACCGAGGTGAGCACCGGATGGCGCTCCTCCGGCGGGGTGTCGATGGTCGAGAGCTCCCGGATGCCGGTGATCGACATCTCCAGGGTTCGCGGGATCGGCGTCGCGCTCATGGTGAGCACGTCGACCGCGGTCCGCATCTTCTTCAGGTGCTCCTTGTGCTCGACCCCGAACCGCTGCTCCTCGTCGACGATCACCAGGCCGAGGTCGGAGAACTTCGTCTCGCTGGAGAACAGGCGATGGGTGCCGATGACGACGTCCACCGTGCCGTTCGCGAGGCCGTCGAGCACCGCCCGCTGCTCGGCGGCGGAGTTGAACCGGCTCATCGCCTTGACCACGACCGGGAACGGGGCGTACCGCTCGGCGAAGGTCTGGTAGTGCTGCTGGACGAGCAGCGTGGTCGGGACGAGGACGGCGACCTGCTTGCCGTCCCCCACCGCCTTGAAGGCCGCCCGCACCGCGATCTCGGTCTTGCCGTAGCCGACGTCGCCGCAGATCACCCGGTCCATCGGGACGGGCTTCTCCATGTCGGCCTTGACCTCGTCGATGGCCGAGAGCTGGTCGGGGGTCTCCCGGAACGGGAAGGCGTCCTCCAGCTCACGCTGCCAGGGCGTGTCGGGGCCGAACGCGTGGCCAGGCGCCGCCATCCGGGCGCTGTAGAGGCGGATCAGCTCGCCGGCGATCTCCTTGACCGCCTTGCGGGCCCGGGTCTTGCGCTTGGCCCAGTCCGCGCCGCCGATGCGGTCCAGGCTCGGGCCCTCACCGCCGACGTAGCGGCTGACCTGCTCAAGCTGGTCGGTGGGGACGTAGAGCCGGTCGCCGCGGGCGTACTCCAGCAGCAGGTACTCGCGCTTCGCCCCGGCGACCGTGCGGGTGACCATCTCGACGTAGCGGCCGACCCCGTGGGCGTCGTGCACGACCAGGTCGCCGGCGGTCAGCGCGAGCGGGTCGATGCCCTTGCGGCGGCGGCTCGGCATCCGCCGCATGTCCTTGGTGGTGACGCCGCGGGCGCCGGCCAGGTCGGTCTCGGTGAGCACGGCGAGGCGCAGCGTCGGGCTGACGAAGCCCTGGCCGAGCTGGGCCTGCGTCACGATGGCCACACCGGGGACGACCTCGCCGTCGGCGGCGAGGCGGGCACCGAGATCGGCTTCCCGCATCATCTCGACGAGCCGCTGGGCCGGCCCGTGCCCCTCGGTCACGAGCAGCACCCGCCACGAGTCGGCCAGCCAGCCCTTGATGTCCGCGGTGGCCCGGGCGGTGTCCCCGAGGTAGGTCGGCGCGGGACGCAGGCTGGCGACGACCGTGTCGTCGCCGTAGATGTCGTCGTCGCCGGCCGCCTCCGAGGCGAACGGGCTGACCGACCACCAGGGAATGCCCAGCTCGCCCGCGCGCTCGCGGGCCTCGGCGACCGACCGGTAGGTGGCCGCGCCGAGGTCGATGGGCGCCCCGCCGCCAAGCGCCGCGACGCTCCAGGAGGCGTCCAGGAACTCCTGGCTGGTACGCACCAGTTCGGTGGCTCTGCTCCGCACCCGCTCCGGGTCGCAGACGAGGACCCGGGAGCCCTGCGGGAGCTCGTCCAGCAGCAGGGTCATCTCGTCGACCAGGACCGGGGAGAGCGCCTCCATGCCCTCGACCGGGATGCCCTGCGCGATCTTGTCGAGCATGTCGACGAGCTGCGGATGCTCCTGCGCGAGCGCGGCGGCCCGGGCCCGGACGTCGTCGGTGAGGAGCAGCTCCCGGCACGGCGGGGCGAACAGCAGCGGCGCCGGCCTCGGCCCGGCACCGCCCTGCCCGGGGGCACCCTTCTGCTCGGGCGCACCCTTCTGCTCGGACGCGCCGTTCTGCTCGGGCAGCGCGCGCTGGTCGGCGACGGAGAAGTGGCGGATGTCCTCCACCTCGTCCCCGAAGAACTCGATTCGCAGCGGATGTTCCTCGGTGGGCGGGAAGACGTCGAGGATGCCACCGCGGACGGCGATCTCGCCACGCCGCTCCACGAGGTCGACCCGGTGGTAGGCGATGCCCACCAGACGGGCGGTCACCTCTTCCAGGTCCGCGCTGTCGCCCTTCGCCAACGCCACCGGCGCGAGGTCGCCGAGCCGGGCGACCTGCGGCTGCAGCACTGAGCGGATCGGCGCGACGACGACCGCCAGGGGCTCGGCCCCGTCCACCCCCGGATGCGCGAGCCGCCGCAGCACGGCCAGTCGGCGCCCGACGGTGTCGGCGCGGGGGGAGAGCCGCTCGTGCGGCAGCGTCTCCCAGCTCGGATACACGGCCACCCGCCCCGCGCCGAGCAGGCTCCCCAACGCCTCGGTCAGGTCGTCGGCCTCCCGCTCCGTGGCGGTCACCACCAGCACGGTGCGGCCGGCGCCGGCGAGCGCCGCGGCGGCGAACGGCCGCAGCGCGGCGGGACCCGCCAGGTCCAGCACGGGCTCGTCCAGCGAGGCCAGCGCGCGGGTCAGCGCCGGGTCGCCACCAGGGCGGGCTACCAGCGCGTCAAGCAGCGGCGCGAGGGTCATGTGATCCGTCCCGTGCCTCTCGGAGTGAGTCGATTTCCAGTCTCAACGAATCCGGTGCCAGCGGACCGGGTCGCCGAGCGACAATCCGTGCGACCGCGGCTCAGTGCGGCCTGGCACACGCTGACTGCTACAACAGCCCCCCGCCGGGCGATATTGCCGCCGCGGGCGACAACCGCCTCTCCGGGCGGGAGACGGGACAAGGGCCACCGTCACGGGGGTGCGACCCGGCGGCCACCGACAACCCGGCCGGTGTGACAACCCGGCCGGCGTGACCGCGGCCGAAGGGACCTGGCCACCCCACGCACCGGGCCCCCGAACTCCGGAACCTGTTACCCAGACACCTGTACCCAGATCTGAGGCGCCCTCCGGACGACACCGACACCGACCTGCATCCCGGGCAGCGGGATCGTTACGACCAGCTTACGGCAGGGTGCTCGGGCGAGTTGCGGGCGCCGAACCACGGATGGACGTACAGTCATCTGACGCCCGGTTTGCCACCGGCCGCAAATACTGACGTAAGGGTCGACTTGTCCACCACGCGGCGTCGCGACGTCCACCAGATCGGGGATGTCGCCGAGCGAGTCGGGCTGTCGCTGCGCACCGTGCGGTACTACGAGGAAGCCGGCCTCCTCCTCCCGGTCGGCCGCACCGTGGGGGGTTTCCGCCTCTACGACAAGGATGCCGTCGACCGTCTCCTCCTGATCAAGAAGATGAAGCCGCTCGGCTTCACCCTGGAGGAGATGCGCTCGCTGCTGGTCCTGCGAGACGAGCTCGCGCAGCCGGATCTGCCCGCCCAGCAGCGGGCCGAGCTGCAGGCGAGGCTCGCGACCTGGGTGGCGCTCGCCGAGGAGAAACTGATCACACTGCGCCAGCAGGTGCAGGTGGCGGAAGCCTTCGTCGGCGGGCTGCACGACGACGCGGAGCGTTCCTCCGGCGCGACCTGAGCCGCCCGGAGCCCCGGCTCCAGCGGCCGGCGAGCTGGACGCCACCGGCCGCATTGGCACTACCAGCGGCTGTCGGCGCTACCAGAGGCTGTTGTACATGGACGCCGAGGCCGGATGCATGTTGGGGTTGACCAGCGACGAGTGGACATCCCCGCTGTCGCCTTCGTTGAAGTAGGCCTCATACGCGAGCGAACCGGCGTACTGCTGGAAAACCGAGTACATCTGCTGGATATAAAGCGGGTTGTCACCACCCGCGGCTCCGCGCCCGCCGGCAACGGTGTTCAGGGCCACAACACCCCACTCGGGCACCGAGAAGAGCTTGCTGTGCTGCTGCGCGAAGCGGATGACGTCGCACAGACCCTGGTATGCGTTGCACTGGTCGGTGAAGTCCTTGACCGTGTGGCTGGGAGGGTACTGGTCGTAGCTGTCGATGCCGATCACGTCGACGTAGCTGTTACCCGGGTAGACGCTGTAGGCGTCGTAGTCCGGGCCGTGCGCGTTGAGGTTCCAGTCGATGCGCGCCGCCGGGGCCGCCGATTTGATCGACGACGAGGCGTTCTGGAAGCACTTCACGTAGGCCGTGGGATTCGTGCCGGCGTACCAGCCGAACCATTTGCCGTTGAACTCCCACCCGAGCCGGACGAACGAGTCACCTCGGCCCTGGTTCACCAGCCACCGGCCGAACTGGCGCCATTTGGCGTTGTAGTCGCCGGCGGCGCAGGAGGTCATGTTGCCCACATCCGGAAAGAGCGGAACGCTGATCACGAGTGTGCCGGGATATGAGGCGAACACACGCCCCATCCAGGGGTTCACAACGTCGTCCCAGTCGGCGCGGTCGGTGTAGGTGACAACGACGTCCACCGGGCGATCCCGGAACTGCGCCCAGGCGTTGACCTCGGCCATCGTGTGCGCGGCCAGACCGCTCGGGAAGAGTCCGTCCGTCGCCGCCCGCGCCACCGGCCCGGTGGCGGGCGCCGCGACAGCGGTTCCGGTCGGGGCGGTGCCCGGAGCGGCACCTGGCGCCGAGGGAGCCACCGACTCCGCCGCAGGGGCAGGCGTCTGCGTCTGTGTCTGCGCCGTCAGATTGGAGGCCGAGACGTTTTCCTGCTTGTGCTGGGCGGGGCCCAGAATCCAGGCGACGAGGGCGAGTACCACCGCGACGACGACCAGAACCACGGGAATGTAGGGATGATTTCCCGACCTCGCACCCCAGTGTTCGATGATCCAGTCGGTGATCCGGTTCGGCAGGGTCTGGTCGGCAGCCGGCTCGGCGAACGCTCCGGCGCGAGCCTCCTGGCCCCGGTCACCGCCACGCTCGGCGGAAGAGGCCACGGGAAGGATCCCGTCCAGCGAATCGTCGGCCGTCCTTCCGCCCCGGGCCGAATCTGTGCCGCGCCGACGTCCGGTCGCCTTCGACGTGTCGGCGGCGGGCCTGGCTTCCGGCGTGGGATTCGACCGCACAGGCGGCATGATCATGGTCGCTCGGCCGGACTCCTCGCGGCCCGGATCCGGCTGGGAGACCGAGCCCTGCTCACCGCGGAACGGCCGTGGCAGCTCACCACGAACAAGGCGCTGGGTGCCCGTGTCGGGGCCGACGGCGCGGTCCGCGCCGCGGGCCGGCAGGCGGTCCACCGGCCGTGTCTCGCGGTCCACCGGCCGCGGACGGGCTGCCCGCCCTTCGGCGCCCGCAGACCGCTCGTCCCCGGTCCGCCGGTCGGCGCGCAGACGCCGGTCGGAGGCGCCACGTCGCCGGTCGGACCGGTCAGGTCCGTCCGCGGCGACCTCGCCAGACTGAAACCCGTCTGCCTGGCCAACCAGGCCACCGGCACGACGTCTGTCATTCCCGTTCCGGCGATCGTCTGCCCTCCGACGGTCGTCGGAGACCTGTCGATCCGCTTCGGTGCCAGCCCGGCCCGCGGTGCCGTCGCCACCGGGGGCATCGGGGGGATAGGGGGCGACCGGCGAGGTCCGTGGCCGTCGCCGTGCCGAACCACCCCGGGCGGCCAGCAGATCAGGGTCGAACCCGGCATCCGAGCGTTTGTTCTCACGGGCCGAGGCCCGGCGCGGCGACTCGTTACCGCGACGCGACCCGCTGGATGACCGGTCCACCGAGGGCCGCCCACCGGCGGAACCACCGCCGCGTGGCACCCGGCCCGCGGACGCACTGTCGTCGGCGGCAACGGGCAGGTCCCGAGCCGACGCGGGACGCGGGCCACCGACCGGTCGCGCCCCGTGGTCGTACCGCTCGTCAGACGGCACGGAATCCACCCCCACGAGCAGCAGCGCACCGGACCCGCAGCCACAGCAGGTCAGTCCGTTTACCGAACGTAAATAGTTCGACCGGAAGCACGGATCTTACCTCCCGGCCGACGTAAGAAGATGAAGGTATAGCCCCGGGCACGCTCCGCAGCAGGGTGCCCGCAACACGACGGCAGGGGGCGCGGTGCGGCCTTCCTCCCGGGACATCCGACAAACCGTAACAAGTCCTCAGGCGCCCCGGGGCAAAGGGATCCTGGAACCGGCCTTACAACAAGGTCCACAACAACGCTGACGTGAAGGTCGACAACGCCGACGTCACCCGGCCGACGCACCAGCCGGCACCCGCTGGCCGCGCTTCGCCGTTCTTGTCCAGGGTCCACGGACCCGCGGACCAGTACTGAAGGCCCGTGGACCAGCACTGAAGGGGCGGTACGGTACCGTTGCCGCGTCGCGCCCGCATGTTGACGATCGAGGACCGCTCCCAACCAGGCGACGACACGGTCACACGCGCGACCGAACACGCGAACTGAACACGTGAAAGACAGTGGGCCAGGAAACACCGCGGACCAAATGGAAGCCGCCGCATCCCGACCCACCGAGTGACGGGCCACCGAGTGACGGGCCACCGCCATCCGCGCTCCTCACACCTCCGGTGGGCTACGTGAGCGCGGCGACCTTCCCACCCGGCACAGGACAGTCCTTCCCTGCACCGGGTGGGCTGGTCGGGGGCAGCGGACCTCCTCGCGCAGGGACGTCACGCCAGGCGCAGGGGGCCCGCCGGGCCCGGCCGCGGACTGGTGAGCCATCCATCCCCGTGCCCGCCGGGCACTGACACGGGAGACGCGACAGCCTTGACGACCGACACGACCCGACCCGCCGCCGCGGCCGACTCCGCGGGCCTCGACCCACGTGACATTCCTGTCGTCATCCTCTGCGGCGGCATGGGCACCCGGTTGCGTGAAGCCAGCGAGAAGCTTCCCAAGCCCCTCGTCGACATCGGCGGGAAGCCGGTGCTGTGGCACATCATGAAGACGTACGAACACTACGGATTCCGCAAGTTCGTACTGTGCCTCGGCTACAAGAGCGACCTGATCAAGAACTACTTCCTGGCCTATCGCCAGCAGGTCGCGGACTTCACGCTGAAGCTCTCCGACGATCACACACCGCAGTTCCACAACACCGCCGGCGACGAGGACTGGGAGGTCACCTTCGCCGAGACCGGGCTGCTGACCGGGACGGGTGCCCGGCTGCGGCGGGTGGCCCAGTACCTGACCGCCCCCCGCTTCATGATCACCTATGGTGACGGGGTCGGCGCCATCAACGTGGCCGACGTCCTCGCCGACCACGTCCGCTCCGGCCGGATCGGCACCGTGACCGGCGTACGGCCCTCCAGCCGTTACGGCGAGCTCGTCACCGAGGGCAACGCGGTGACCCAGTTCGCCGAGAAGCCCCCGGCGACCGGGTGGGTCAGCGGCGGTTACTTCGTCTTCGAGCGCGAGTTCGTCGACAAGTACCTCGACGACGACCCGTCCACCATGCTCGAGCGCCACCCGCTGCAGCAGCTCGCCCGCGACAACCAGCTCACCCTGCACACCCACGAGGGCTTCTGGATGGGCATGGACACCTTCCGCGACTGGACCGAGCTCAACCAGCTGTGGGACGCGGGCGCCGCGCCGTGGCGGGTCTGGGCCGACTGAGCCGGCCGAGCCCATTGAGCCGGCTCAGCCCACCGATCGATCAGAAGCCGGACGCCGAAGGAACCGGACACCGAAGGAAGCGGGCAGCGAAGCCATGAGCACCACCGAGAGCGACGTGGTGGGCCACCGCCTGTACGACCTCGTCGCAGCCCTGATGCCACCGATGCGCTCGATCACCGGCAACGGGGTCCGGGCGACGCTGGACCTGGTGCGGGCGGCACTGCCGGCCCAGGTCCCGCTCACCGTGCACGAGGTACCGACAGGCACGCCCGTCCTCGACTGGACGATCCCGCGGGAGTGGAACGTCGCGGGTGCCCGGCTCATCGGGCCGGACGGCCGGGTCGTCCTGGACGCCGCCGACAACCCCCTGCACCTGCTCGGCTACAGCATCCCGATGCGGGCCAGGATGCCCCTGGCCGAGCTGCGCCACCACCTCTACTCGATGCCGGACCGGCCGGACTGGGTCCCCTACCGGACCTCGTACTACAACGACGCCTGGGGGTTCTGCCTCACCGACCGCCAGCTGGCGGCGCTGCCCGACGGCGAGTACCAGGTGGAGATCGACACCTCGCTCACCGAGGGCTCGCTGACCTACGGCGAGATCGTCCTGCCGGGCACCAGTGACGAGGAGTTCCTCGTCACCACGCACCTGTGCCACCCCGCGATGGCCAACGACAACTCGTCCGGCATCGCGGTGGCGATCGAGCTGGCCGCCGCGCTGGCCGCCCGGACACGCCGGTACACCTACCGGCTGCTGTTCATCCCGGGGACGATCGGTTCCATCACCTGGCTGGCCCTCAACCCGGGCGTGATCGGGCGGATCCGGCACGGCCTGGTACTCACCGGCCTGGGCGACCGCGGTGCTCCGACCTACAAGCGCAGCCGGCGCGGCGACGCGATCATCGACCGGGCCACGGCACGCGCGCTCGCCGAGACGGGACGTCCGCACCGGATCGTGGACTTCTCCCCGTACGGGTATGACGAGCGCCAGTTCTGCTCGCCGGGCTTCGACCTGCCGGTCGGCCGGTTCGGTCGCAGCCAGCACGGCGAGTACCCGGAGTACCACACCTCGGCCGACAACCTCGAGTTCGTGACGCCGGAGTCGCTGGCCGACTCGTTCTCGATCCTGCGGCGCACGATCGAGATCTGCGAGGCCGACCGGGTCTGGCGCAACACCTCCCCCTACGGCGAGCCGCAGCTCGGCCGGCGTGGGCTCTACCGCTCGATCGGCGCGACGATGAACCGCGCGTCGATCGAGATGGGGCTGCTGTGGGTGCTCAACCTGGCCGACGGCACCCGCGGCCTGCTCGACATCGCCGAGCGCGCCGACCTTCCCTTCGACGCGGTCGCGAACGCGGCGGACGCACTGGCCGGCGTGGGCCTGCTGGTCGAGGAGCCGTCGGTGGCAGGGGCGTCCGCGTCCCTGGCAGCGGCATCCCTGGCGGGGGCGTCCGCGGCCTCGGTCGTGATCGGTTGAGCATGGACGTCGTCACCCCGACCACGGGACGGGCCGGGTCAGCGGATCCGTCCGGGCCAGCCTGGGCGATCGTGCTGGCGGCCGGCGGCGGCACCCGTTTCGGTGGCCCGAAGCAGTTCGCCGACCTCGGTGGCCGGCCACTCGTCGCCCACCCGGTGCGCGCCGCCGGCCTCGCCTGTGACGGAGTCGTCGTCGTGCTTCCCCAGCACCTGCTGGAGCGATGGACACCGCCGGCCGGTGTCCTGGCGGTGCCAGGCGGCGCGATGCGCGCCGACTCGGTGCGGGCGGGGCTGGCGGCCGTCCCCGCCGACGCCGAGGTCATCGTGGTGACGGACGCCGCGCACCCGCTCGCCACCCCGGCGCTGTACCGCGCGGTGGTCGCGGCAGTGCGCGCCGGCGCCGACGGCGCGGTCCCCGGGCTGCCGCTGACGGAGGTCGTCAAGGAGGTCGTCCCGCAGGTCGGGGCGGGCGGCCGAACGGACCTGGTCGCGGGCGCCTCGCTGCCGCGGGAGACCCACCGGCTGGTGCAGACGCCGCACGCGTTCCGGGCGTCGGCGCTGCGGGCGGTGCACGCCGACGCGACCGAGGCCGTCGAGGACTCGGCCATGGTCGCCGACGCCGGCGGCCGGATCGTCGTCCTAGACGGCGAGCCGGCCAACATCCACGTCACCACGCCGGAAGAGCTCGACCTCGCCCGGCTCCTTCTCAAACACGTCCAGGACGAGGGAGAACCAGATGAGCACAGTGCTGCTCGACTCAGCGCTGTCTGACGACGACCGGCGGGCCAAGCTCTACGAGGGCGAGCTCTTCGTCTACTCGCCGCGGCCCAGCACCACCGCGTTCGTCGAGTTCACCAGGGAGCTCATCCGGGACGCGTTCGGCGACCTGGATCCCGAGACCGCGCAGCACCACATGCCGGTCGAGGAGTACGCCGCCCTGCTCGCCGAGCTGAAGCCGCGGTTCATCCACCACCCGACCTGCAAGGAGCTCATTCCGGCGATGCTCGCCGAGCTGGGCTGCGACATCTCCAGGACCTACTTCGACGTCCCGCGGCTGCGGACGTCGACGAGTGACGACTACCTCACCTCGGGTATCGCCTACGCGTTCCACCCGCACCGCGACACCTGGTACTCGGCGCCGTTCTGCCAGCTCAACTGGTGGATGCCGATCTTCGACATCGTGCCCGAGAACGGGCTGGCCTTCCACCCCCGCTACTTCGGCCAGGCCGTGAAGAACGGTTCGCGCACCTACAACTACTACGAGTGGAACAAGACGAACCGCGCGTCGGCCGCCAAGCACATCAAGTCCGACACCCGGGTGCAGCCCAAGCCCGAGGAGGAGGTCGAGATCTTCCCGCAGACAAGGGTGATCGCGCCTCCCGGCGGCATGCTCGTCTTCTCCGGCAACCAGCTGCATTCCTCGGTGCCGAACACCTCCGGCCGCACCCGGTTCAGCATCGACTTCCGCACGGTCCATTTCGACGATGTCGTGAACCACGTGGGCGCGCCCAACGTCGACTCGGAATGCACCGGCACGACGATGCGCGACTACCTGCGCGGCACCGACCTGAGCCGCATCCCCGAGGACCTCTGCCTCAGCTACGACGAGGCTCCGCCGCTGCCGGACGCCATCCTCGTCTACGACCACCAGACGGCCTCGTGAGCGGCGACGCAGCGCCGAACTCGTCGCGCGAGCCTGCACCGTCCGCGTCACCGTCGGTGGAGCCCGATCCGGCTCCGGCGCTCACGGCCGTCGCCACCGGACCGCTGGCCGGCCGGGTGGCGGTGGTCACGGGCGCGTCGAGCGGCATCGGCCGTGCGGTCGCCGCGCGGCTTGCCGGTGACGGCGCGACCGTGCTGGCGCTGGGCCGGGACCAGGCCCGTCTCGACGCCCTCGGCAAGGAGGCCGCGGCGCTTCCCTCCAGCGGATCGCTGGTGCCCGTCCGCCTCGACCTGACCGACACCGCCGCGGTGGAGCGGTTCGCCGCGGACACCGTCGTCCGGTACGGCCACGTTCACCTGCTCGTCCACAGCGCCGGCGGCTACCTCAACTCGCGGGTCGAGGACGCCTCCGTCGACGACTTCGACGCGCAGTACGCCGCGAACGTCCGTGGGCCGTTCGTCCTGACGCAGCGGTTGCTCCCCGCGCTGCGCGCCGCGGCCACCATCGACGGCGACGGCGCCGCCGACAGCGACGGTGCCGCGCCCGCTGGTGCGGACGTGGTGGTCATGAACTCGTCGCAGGGTGTCCGCGCGGGTGCCGGGACCAGCCAGTTCGCGGCGACGCAGCACGCGATGCGCGCCGTCGCGGACAGCCTGCGCCAGGAGATCAACTCCGACGGCGTCCGGGTCGTGACCATCCACCTGGGCCGGACGGCGACCCCCCGCCAGGAGGCGATCTTCGAGCGGGAGGGGCGCAGCTACCGCCCCGAGCTGCTGATCCAGGCCGAGGACGTCGCCGACCTCGTCACCTACCTGGTGCAGCTCCCCCGCACCGCCGAGGTCACCGAGCTGCATCTGCGGCCCGCGCTGAAGAGCTACTAGCGAGAGCTACTAGCGCAGAGCCACCAGCGCCTGGCGCTGCGGGCGGCACCACCGGTACCGGCTCAGGATCCGCTGCCGGTACCGGTGGCGGCCACCTTCGGGCCGCCGAAGAGCTCGAGATAGCGCTTGGCGCTGTTCGGGTTCGTCGCCGGGTTGTGCAGGGACGAGGCGACGTTCTCCTCCTCGGACGGCGACGCGCTGTAGTAGGCCTCGTAGGCGAGGATGTCCTGGTTGGCGACGAAGAACTCGTACATCTTCTCGATGTAGAACGGGTTGTCGGCACCGCCACCGGCGCTGGCACGGCGGTCCAGGCCCCACTCCGGGACGGCGAGGCGCTTGCCGTGTTCACGCGCGAACTTCGCCACGGTGCACACGCCCGACGCCCGGCTGCACTGCTCGTTGAAGATCTTCTGGCTGAGCGAGGCCGGCGAGCTGTCGTAGGCATCGATGCCGATGATGTCGACGACGTCATCGCCTGGGTAGGCCTCCCACACGTTGTCGCCGTTCTCCATCGTGTCGCGATGCGCGGTCATGTCCCATTCGATCTGCACCTGCGGGGCGATCGAGCGGATCGCGGCGGCGGCGCGGGTGAAACAGACCTTCCAGGTGCCGGTGTCCTTGGGAAGCCAGGGGTCGAACCAGTCGCCGTTGAACTCCCAGCCGAGCCGGACGATCGCGTCCGGCCTTCCGTTGCGGACCAGGGTGGTGCCGAAGTCACGCCAGTGGCTGTCGTAGGCGCCCGACGCGCAGGCCGCCTCACTGCTCCCCTTCGCCAGCAGCGGCTGGGCGATCGACAGCTGCCCCGGATAGGCCTCGGGGCGGAAGTCGGACATCGGCCAGTCCGCCTGAGTGATCGTCTGCCAGTTCGTCCGGGCGGTGAAGACGACGGCGACGTCGGTGGCACGACCGACCCAGGCCTCCCAGGACGCGAGGTCGTTCGGCGGGTTGGCGTTGGCGCCCGATACCCAGCTCACGCCGGTGGTGGTGGGGTGGGTCGCGGGAACATCCTCGTCGCCACCGGTGAAGACGATGACAGCCACGGCCAGCAGGACCACGGCAAGGGCCGCACTGGCCGCACCGAGCAGGAGCAGCCTGCGTTGCCGGCGCTGCCGCTGCGGGGTCGCACCGGTGTCCGGCGGCACGACCGACCACGCGGACCGCTCCGCGCCAGGCCGTCTGGAACCCCCGCCTTCCATGCCCCCACCTCCATTGCCGGCGCACGACGACGCCCGAAGATCATTTGATGTGCACGCCGGCACCAACGCGACCGCCTAAACGGAGCACCGGGGACGGACGGTTCCCGCGAGCGGCGGCAGTCAGCTGCGCGACACACCTGGGGACAAGATCCCCCGCCTTCTCACCTCTCCCGATCATCACGACACGTACTACTGGTATTACCTGTCGCAACAATGACGCCACGTGAGGTTTGCTAACCATACCTGGTCGCGCGGGGACCGCGGCGGCCGCCACGAGGCCGCATTTCGCCCACCGCTAGACTGTCGCTCCGGGCCGACGCCGGTCACCCGCAGCGGCGACGCGGCCGTCAACCCACTGCCCCGACGGGTCGATCGGGCGGGTCGCCAGCCAGCCGAAGCGATGCGAGCGATACGCGGCACGGCGCAGGCCAGACATGCCGACGCGGCAGAAACGGGGGCGGAAACAGGTGGTCACCACCACCCTCACCACGAGGATTCCACGCTCCTGGGTGATCCCCACCGCCGAGGTGACCGCCGAGGATCCACGCAACGCACGGATCCTCAAGACACTGACGATCCTGCTCTGCGCGAATATCTTCCTGCAGCGGATCGCCATCCCGGTCGCCGGCGCCCAGCTTCAGCTCATCCTGCCGATCACCATCGTCGGCGTCATCGTGATGATGAGCCACGGCGACATCCAGGTGAACGTCGGCCGCGTGCGCGCCTATCTGCTGGCGATGACCGCCTGCTGCGCGGCCGCGCTGGTCTCGTTCCTGCGCGAGCTGGACGACAGCGCGATCACCTCGCTCATTCTTCTGTTCGCCACGTATGTGCCCCTGTGCTTCGGCCTCGCGCCGAGCGACGCCAGGTCGATCTTTCCCCGGGTGCTCGACCGGTTCGTGACGCTGACGACGATCCTGGCCGGTATCGCGATCTTCCAGTTCGCCATCCAGCTCGTCGGCTGGCAGTACACGGACGTCCTCAAGCAGGTCGTCCCCGACAACTTCCGGATGCACGGGTTCAACACCAGCTATCCGGTGCAGTACGGGTCGAGCCTCTACAAGTCGAACGCCTTCATCTGCCTCGAGCCGTCGTTCTGCTCGCAGTTCCTGGCGTTCGGCCTCGTCGTCTGCGTGCTCCGTTCCGGCAGCTGGTGGCGCTACGTCCTTTACGTGCTGGCCCTGCTCTCGACGGTCTCCGGAACCGGCGTCGTCCTGCTGGCCGTCGCCCTGGTGCTGCTCTCGGTGCACAAGGGCGCCCGGTTCGCGACCACGGCCTTCGTCGGCGTCGCCATCGTTGTGACGATCCTCAGCTTCACCCCGGCGGCGAGCATCTTCGCCGAACGAGCGACCGAGACCTCCTCGAACAACTCCAGCGGAAGCCTGCGGTTCGTCCAGCCCTACACCAGGACCTGGGATGCGCTGGACAAGGATCCCGTCACTGTCCTCTTCGGTTCCGGCCCCGGATTCGCCGACCGCGACGCGATCGAGTTCTTCCTCCGGACCAGCCTGCCGCTGAACTACGCGCTGCTGCCCAAGCTCGTCCTGGAGTACGGCGTGATCGGGACCGTCGCCTTCCTGGCCTTCGTCCTGTCCATGTTCGTGCGTGGCTCGCCGTCGTTCGTCCTCTCCGGATCGGTCATCGTCTTCTACAGCGTGCTGTCGGGTGGTCTCCTCAGCCCCGTTGTGACCACGCTGGGCATGCTCCTCGTGTCCTGGTTCACCACGACGCCCGAGGACGAACGCTGGAACCGTCCACGAGTCACGGCCCAGATCGATCCCGCCTTCGCCGCCCCACTCGCTCCGGCCCAGCACAGCGTCTAGAAACGGGCGCCAGGCCGCCACGCGACTGGAGACGCCCTGCTGTCCGCTGTCCGCTGTCCGCGGCAGAGCCCCTGTTCTTCACAGCCACCCCTGGGCGTGACTGTGGCTCCTGCCGGGCATGGCTGCGGCTCCTGCCGGTCCGTGTCCGCCTGCCGCCCGGATCCCTGCCGCCCACCAAAGATCCGCACCGCCAGACGGCAGGACGGCAGGACGGCAGGACGGCAGGACGGCACCAGCAATCCACATCAAAAGGCATAAAAGGGGCGCCGAGCGCCCTGGCAATCCGCAAGAGTGCAGGATTCTGGTCGTTGGAACGACCAGAATCCTGCACTCTTGTCCGCTAGCAGGCTCCGTTCCGGAGCCGCAGCTCGAACTCAAGGCGGAATCACTCTGTCGCAGGCGCCAGCAGCCGGCGGGCAGCTGCGGCCAGCTGCAAGATCAGCCAAAAGCACAGAACTGACCAAGTCCAGGGCTACGCCGATGCGACAGGTGCTCCCGCCTGCCACCGCTCACCCTCACCGGACGGAACCAGGAGCGCGGCTCCCCATTCCGTTCACGTGGCGGCCAAGGGGGACTTCCCACCCCCCGCCAGGCCCCACACCCACCCCACCACCCGGCCTTGCGTCCGACAAACAGCGAGGGGCGGGTCGGTTCGGGGCTCTGCCATGCCCCGACCGACCCGCCCCTCATTCGGTGCGGCCCTGCTCCCCTCCCCCGCCGGCCCGGTGATCCCGCTACCGGCGGAGGTACTGCCTTGCCTCTTCCGTGCCGTGCCTGTCGTGCTGCGGCGGCCTCACTCGGCCGCCTGTGCTCAGGCCCTGCGCCCGCTCAGCGATTCGGCCGCGCGTAGCGGTCGGTCGCCTCGGTGTCGCGTGAGCCCCGGCCATGCGGCTCGGCGCCCACCGGCGAAGCGGACGTGATCGACTCTACCGAAGCCGACGTCGAAGAACGACCACCACCGGCGTTGCGCCGCACCGCGGTACGCCCGTCGTGCACCACACCCACGACCCGCTCGGCCAGAGCCGGCCAGTCGCGCGGCACCTGCTCAAGCTCCTTGAGGTTGGTGTCGGACGAGGTGATGACGACGACGGCGTCCGCCTGGATCGCCGAGGCGGCGGTCATCGGCAGGTCCGCGAGCGCGGCGGTGACCAGGATGACGAGGTCCACGACGGGCGCGCGGTCGGCCAGGATCGGCGCGAGGCCGCCGGGACGCGCCGCCCGGGCCGGCGAGACCCGGTTGTACAGGATGTGGCCGCGGCCGGTGCCGGAGGAGCGAGCCAGGCAGGTCGGCTCGTGCGCCCAGTGGGGCAGCTCGGCCGAGGTGGGCCGGGGCAGCCCTTCCAGTGAGGCCCGCACCTCGGACTGGGCCGAGGTGTCGAGGATCAGGACCACGCCCTGGTCGTCCGACCAGGCGGCGGCGACCGCGGCGACCAGCTCGGAGCTGAGGTCCGTCCGCGAGGCGGGGGTGAAGGCCACCACCTTGCTGGTCGGCGACATCACCGCCGACATTGCCGAGACCAGGGTCTCCGCCGCGTTGGCGCTGGTGCGGTTCGGCGGCAGGTCCGCGATCAGCGGCACACCCAGCAGGTCCGCCGAGTTGTGCGGGTCGAGGATGGTCGGGCGCCGCTGGTACATGATCCACAGCCCGGCGATGGAGCCGAACAGGCCGAGCAGCGCGGCCACCAGGACGTTGCGGAACAGGTTCGGTGCGACCTGCCCGTTCGACTGGGGCGCCTCAGCGAGGCGGACCGAGGCGTTCGCGGCGTAACCCGCCACGCCCGCTTCCTTGAGCTTGGTCTCGATCTCCGTCAGCTCGCCGCTGAGAACGCGCCCCCTGCTCAGGCTGAGTGCGTCGTTCGCCTGGCCGAGCCCTGCCAGCTCCTGGAGCTTTGTCTGCCGGGCCGCGTTGAGCGCCTCGATGCTCGACGTGTCGCCGTTGCCGGACTTGCCGAGCTGGGCGATGTAGGCGTTCTTCGCCTTGTTCACGAAGTCGATCGCGGCCGGCTGCGTGGGACCCTTGCCGATGATCGTGAAGAAGTAGCCCTCGTCCGACGGCGTGGTCTTCAGCCGGTCGGTGACCTCATCACGGGAGATCTTCAGATCCGAGGCGATCGTGTCCAGCGTCGCTGTCGACGTCGCGAGCTGGGCCTGGGTCTGGGTGTAGCGGCCAGGGTCGACCGAATCCGGGATGCCGTCCGTGCTCAGGAAGATCCGCGAACTGGCCTCGTAGGTGGCCGCCTGCTGCTTGGAGACGATCATCGCGAGCGCGGCCAGAATGACCGTGGCGATGACGATGACCATCCAGCGCGGCTTGATGATGCGGATCAGCGACGGCGCGGACGGAGCACGGCCGCCCTCGGCCGGCTGCCCGGAGCGGCTCATCGCGCGCCCGCCTCAGCGCCGCGCGGACGCCGCGAGGCGCCAGCCCGCCGCGTGCAGAGCAGCGCTGGCGCGGGCCCTCCCGGTCGCGAATGAAGCGGAGTCAATTGGGCCCCCCACAGGAGCGTCAAGCCGGTCATTTAGACCACGGCCAAGATCTGACGGAACCGATTTGTGAGCATAGCCGATAGCGCAAAGTAAGCGGTCTACGCCACCGACGCAACCTACCGTTCCGTTAAATTTCCACCCTCGGACAGGCCACCACGGCTACTGTGCGGTCCCGAACCGGCCACCGACGACGATCCGGACGCGGACGGCGATGACCTAGCGTGCCTGCCCGTCGACGCCCTGCCGGCTGCCGCGTCGGGCAGACCGAGGGCTCCGCTTTCACCGACGCCCGGCGAGGCGATGCCCCGGCCGGGCGTGCCACCGCCCGCCTCATCCGCGGCACTCTGCCGCGCCGCCACCGCCGCGAGGCGCTCCGCCTCGTGATCGCGGATCACTCGGCGCAGCTGGATCCACCAGACCGGCGCGATACCCCAGAACACGACGTTGAAGCCGATGACAGCGCCCCGCGCGTCTCCCAGCAACAGGCCGATGATCGGAAACGCGAACAACATCGGCGCCATCACCAGATTGATCCGGAACGTCTTTCTGGTGTGACCGAGCGCGTACATGATGCAGGCCGGCCCGGTCGGCACGGCGGTCCCGGCGTAATGCAGCGCGGAAATCAACAGGATGGCGTGCGCCCCGGGCCAGCTCGCCCGGAACAGAAACTCCCCGAGCGCCGGGAACAGGATGAAGATGAGGCTCCAGAGGAATCCGAGCCCGACAACCACCGAGGTGAGGACCACCGCGGCCTGTTGGCGGGCCCGGGCTGACATGTCCATCCGGCGGGACAGCTCCGGGACCGCGAAGCTGACGATTCCGACACCGATCACGGTCGTCGGGCCGAGGACGGTACGCACGGCGCTCAGGTCACCGACGATCTCCGGGGAACGCAGCGCGCCCATGAGCAGGATCGACGCCTGCAACGCGCCCTGCACGGTGATGAACTCCGCCGTCAGGTTGGACGCGTTGGCCCGGTTCTCCCTGACCCAGGCCAACGCACGGGACGGCGCCGGCCACAGGCCCGCCTGGGCCACTCCGAGCAGTGCCGCGACCAGTGCCGCGACGCCCCAGGCCAACAGCATCGGCGGGGATTCCGCCACCCCGCGCCGGATGAGCACCGCCAGCCCGACAACCTGGACCAGGGCCCAGGCGACGTCGTTGACGAAGGCCTTGACCGGCACGCCCTGCGCGAAGAACACATAGCGCCAGGCATCCTGCAGCAGCAGCCCCGGCAGGACGAAGCCCATGATGACCAGCCCGCTGCCTACCCGCCCACCGATGAGCAGTCCCACCAGGATGGAGGGAAGGCTCAGCACCGCGCCGAACGCCAGGCAGGCTCCGGTGGTCGATGCGGCCGCGTGCCGGAACGCGGCGGCCGACCGCCCGGCATATGCGATTCCCAGCGGCACACAGCAGCTCGACCGCGAAATGCCGATGATGACCGAGAAGATCAGATAAGGGACGGCGAACCCGGCGGCGTACTCCGTCTTGCCCACGTAGTGGGCGACCAGGATCGAGACGGCGGCGTTGGTGGCACTGGAGACGCCCTGGTCGGCGAGCGTCCAGATCGCCTTCGTCTTCGTCGAACCGCCGCCGGTCCGCTTCTCCTCCGCCGCGCGCGCGCCGGGCCGCTCGGCACCGGACGATGTGGCGGCTCCGACCAGGTCCGGATCATCGGCTCCGTCGAACCGGCCGCGCCGGGAGTCGGCCAGCCGGTCCGGATCCGAGGTCCCCGCGGGCGCGCCGGCACCGGCCCGGGAACGGGGCACAGGCGTGTTCCCGGGCACGCCGGATCGACGGACCACCTGGGTGCTGGCGGCATCGCCGTCGCCCCGGTTGCGCCCGTACAGGCGCGGGATGTACTCCGTCTGGTCCGGTACGCGCGCGTCTTCCAGCTCCAGCCGCCGCCGTAGCGCCGACAGGTCGATGGTGTCGGTGAACGCGCTGATGAAGTGCAGGTCCGGGCCGCGCGTCTCGGGCGGCGGGTCATGGCGTTCCCCGCGACCTCCCCGTCCACGGCCGGCGGCCTGGGGGCGTCGGGGGGCCGGGTCCGATCCCCCGCCGGGGCTCGGAGCAGCCGACTTCCCCGCATCTGATCGTGACTGACCCCGACGCCCGGTCGCGGACCAGCCGCGTCCCGCCCTTACTCCGTGCTCGGCGCTGCCCCCGCGCTCGGCGCTACCCCCGCGCTCGGCGCTACCCCCGTGCTCGGCGCTACCTCCAGGCCGGGCGCCGCCGGGGCGGCCGGTACCGCTGGGTGGCGCGGCGTCCTGGGCCGCCGGCCGGGGAGTTTCCCCCCGTGCCTGCTCCTGCGCCCGCCAGTTCCGCGCGGGAGGGGGCGTCGGCGAGTCCACCCGGATGCCGGGCACAGGATCCGGTGCCCTCGGCGGCCGTTCCCCGGGCACCGGTGTGGGCTGCCGGGCTGGCGGCGGTGTCGGTTGGCGGACCGCCGGCGGTGTCGGCTGCCGGGCTGGCAGCGGTGTCGGTTGGCGGCCGGCGCCTCGCTCCGGCGGTACACCCGGCCCTCCGACCATCCGCACCGTCGTCTCGGGCAGGACCCAGGCATCGGAAGGAGTGGCCGGTGACGGCGCCGCCGGCGCGGAACCCCGTGCCGGTTCCCCTGGGACCGGCGTCGCTCCCGGCGGCGTCACAGCGCCGGCCGGTGGTACGACGCCGGGTTGGGGGACCGATCCTGGCGGTGGCGTGTTTCCGACCGGGCTGCGCGGCATCGCGGTCCAGCCCGGAGGCGGTGTCAGCGCGCGCGACGCACCCCGTCTGCCGGGAACTTCGCCGTCGGACGCCGGCCCCGCTCCGGAAGGTCCGGAGGGCGGCGGGGTGCTGAACCATCCGGGCTGCTGGCGGTTGTCCCCGGTCTGGCGGTGCCTCCCCGGCTGCCGTCGCTGGCCGGGCTGCCGCTGCCCGTCAGGCTGCGCCTGGTGCTGGCCGTCAGGCTGCGCCTGGTGCTGCCCGGCCTGCTGATGCTGGTCGTGCTGGCCGGCGGCCGGGTACCCGCCTCCCGGCGGGGGCGTCGCCTGCCGAGCAGACAGACCCTCCACCTGAATCGGGCCGGATGTCGGCCGGCCCGGGCCGGGGCCTCCTCGTGGATCGGGCGGCTCCGGGGAGCTGTTCCTGGGCACCGGAGGACCACCCACCTGGACACCCGGAGACACCTGCACCGGCCCGACCGGCGAGCCCGAACCCGAACCCGGCATATGAGGCGAGCCTGGTGACGAGTCCGCGGGCGGAGGCGATGACGCCGCGCCGGTCAGGTTCGGCCCATTGCCCGAATCGCGGCCCGAATCACGCCGGCCCCACCGGGTTCGCCGGGCGCGGGGCACGTACTGGGTGCTTCCGGCGTCGCCGGACGGCACCTCGGGCGGGAGGTCGGCGTCCTCCCCGCCCGCGGCTCTCGGTTCCGTGCCGAGATCGGTCATGCCGGACGCCCCGCTCCGCCGGGCAGGCTCAGGGCGCCCGGAGCACGGGGTGCACGGCACAGCCGGACGGCTGCCGACACAGGTGTCATTGCTTTGGTGGGTGCCGCTTTCCTAGAGAACGACCGGACGGGGAACGGGGACGATGAAGCGCCCGCCCCGAGCGGCGTACTCCTCCTGCTGCGCCATGATCTCCTTCTTCACGTTCCAGGCCAGGAGCAGCAGGTAGTCGGGCTGACGCTCCAGCAGGACGGCCGGGTCGAGGATCGGGATCCGCGCACCGGGGATGTACTTGCCCTGCTTGTGGACGTTGCGGTCGACGACGAAGTCGATCAGCGAGTGGTCGATGCCGGTCGAGTTCAGCAGGGTGGCACCCTTCGCGGCGGCACCGTAGGCGGCGACGGACTTCCCGTCCGCCCGCAACGAGCGCAGCAGCTCGGTCAGCTCGGTCTGCAGCACGCGGACGTCGTCGCCGAAGCTCGCGTAGCGCTCGAACGAGCCCAGCCCGGCGGCCCGCTCGGCGTCCAGCACCTCGGCCACCGAGGCCGTCGGCGCGGCCGCCGCCTGCTGCTGCATCCGCCAGCGCAGCGTGCCGCCGTGCAGCTCGGTGAACTCCTCGACCCCGACCAGCGCCAGGCCGTGGCGGCGCATGAGGGCGTCCACGGCGATGGTGGAGAAGTAGCAGAAGTGCTCGTGGTAGACGGTGTCGAACTCGTTGTGCGCCAGCAGTGCGCCGACCCCGGGGTTCTCGACGTCGATGATGCCGTCGTCCTTCAGCAGGATCGAGAAGCCCTCGACGAAGCTGTTCAGGTCCGGGACGTGGGCCATCACGTTGTTCGCGATGATGACGTCCGCCTTGAGGCCCTCGGCGACGAGCGCGCGGGCGAGGTCGGCGCCGAAGAACTCCTCACGGGTGGGCACACCCGCCTTACGCGCCGCGGCCGCCGGCCCCGGCGTCGGCTCGATGCCGAGTACCGGGATGCCCCGCTCGACGAACGCCTTGAGCAGGTAGCCGTCGTTGCTGGCGACCTCGACGACCAGGCTGTCCGGCCCGAGGTCGCGGCTCGCGATCAGGTCGATCACGTGCTTCTCGGAGTGCCGCACGAGCATGTCGGAGAACGAGGAGAAGTACGGGTAGTCGGCGTCGAAGATCTCGTCAGCGGGCAGCGCGTGGGTGAGCTGGACGAGCGCGCACTGCTCGCAGAAGCCGACCTCCAGTGGGAAGACGGGGTCGACCGCGCCAAGCGCGTCCGCCTTCACCAGCCGGTTCGCGACCGGAGTGGAGCCCAGCGACAGGAAGAGCCGCGGAGCGGGCCCGTCGCATGATCTGCAGGCGGTGACCGGGGCGGCGACGCCCCCCGCGGCCGTGCTTCCTTCTGCTGCGCTACCGGATGACATTCGTTCCCCTGTTCGAGGTCACTGCGGCGCGGTGACCAGTGAGCGGCCTGCGTTGGGCTGCGGCCGGTCCGTAGCCGGCCTCGTTCGAGATGATGACGACCGCAATCCTCACGGCAATCGTGGTGCTGGCCCGACGCCCGCTGGCCGTCTTCGGTCAGCGGCCACGAGCTGGACCACCAGCAGTCGCATCCGACCAGATCACCATGACAGGCATGCAAACAACCTGATCACTGGTCCTCTCCGCGTTCCCGGTCCGAGCCGCCACCGGGCACTTCCACGCTACTGAAGTGCCCTGTGCGCCACGCCCGCCGCCGGCTTCGCCCGCTTCGTCCGCCTCCTGCCCGGGATCGGCCCACGGCAGGCCGTCCATCCCGTGACGTGAGTGTCACACACGTGCGGAGTTGACCTGACGCAAGCACGCCGGGCATCTCGACGGGCACCACAGAAGCGGCCACCGGCACGGGCACGGGCACGGGCACGGGCACGGGCACGGGCACGGCGGTCTATCGGGTGGCGGCCCCGCTCGGTACGGCGGCGGTCAGCAACGGCCAGGCGCGGTCCTTGTCCGAGATCACGGAGACAGGCAGCGGCCAGGCGATGCCGAGGCGCGGGTCGTCGAAACGGAGCCCGCGATCGTGCCCCGGGGTGAACGGCACGTTCATCTGGTAGGTGGCCTCTGTGTCGTCCACCAGGGTCTGGTAGCCGTGGGCCAGGCCGGCCGAGATGAACAGGGCCCGGTGGTTGTCCGCGGTCAGCTCCACCGCCACGTGCTCCAGGTAGGTCGGCGAACCGGGCCTGGTGTCGACGACGACGTCCAGCAGCGCCCCGCGGGTGCACCGGACCAGCTTGGTCTCGCGCACCGGCTCACCGGCCCAGTGCATGCCGCGGACCGTCCCGGCGAGCCGGTTGTAGGCCACGCTGCACTGGGCGACGGAGACCTCCAGCCCGGCGGCGGCGAACTCCTCGGCGCAGAAGGTGCGCGCGAACAGGCCGCGGGCGTCGGTGAAGGCCTCGACGTCGACGACCGTGACGCCGTCGACGGCGGTGGGCGTGAGGATCATCAGGCGGTCCAGAACAGCTCGGCGTCGACCTGCCCCGTGCCGATCAGGTACTGGAGCTGCTTGAGCCGGGTGTGCCCGCGGCCGGTGAACGTCTCGGCGTCGAGCTGGATGCGGCTGAAGACCTCATGCAGCTGCTTGGCGCCGCTGTGGGCGTCCCATTCGCAGGCGAAGCCGGGGAGCTGGGTGGCGATCTTCTCGAAGGACACCCGGTAGCTGCGGTTGTCCCCGCCGTTGTCGCCGAAGCTCAGCCGGCAGCCGGTGAAGACGGTGGCGACCGCGTCCGCGATCTCCTTCACCTGGTAGTTCTGCGCGCTGTCACCCACGTTGAAGATCTGGTTGTGGACGGCGTCGCGCGGCGCGGCGAGCACGCAGCGGATCGCCTTGGCGATGTCCAGGCCGTGCACCAGCGGGCGCCAGGGCGTGCCGTCCGAGGTCATCGCGATCTCACCGGTGGTCCAGGCGACCCCGGCCAGGTTGTTCAGCACGATGTCGAAACGCATCCGCGGCGAGGCACCGTAGGCCGTCGCGTTACGCATGAAGGTCGGCGAGAAGGTGTCGTCGGCCAGCGGCGCGACGTCCCGCTCGACGAGCACCTTGCACTCCGCGTACGGGGTCTGCGGGTTGACCGGGGACGTCTCCGTGACGTCCGAGCCGGTCGCGACCCCGTAGACGCTGCAGGACGACATGTAGACGAAGCGCTCGACGCCCGCCTGCTTGGCGAGCTTCGCCAACTGCACCGACCCCTGGTGGTTCACCTTGTAGGTGACGTCCGGCGCGAGCGCGCCGAGGGGGTCGTTGGACAGCTCAGCCATGTGCACGACGGCGTCGACGCCTTCGAAGTCCTCGACGGTGAGGTTCCGGAGGTCCTTGTCGATCGTGTAGGGAACGCGATCCATGCCGCGGTAGAGCCAGCCGAACTTGTAGTAGCCGGTGTCGACACCGACCACGTCGTGACCATCGCGCAGCAGCTCCGGGGCCAGCAGACACCCCAGGTAGCCTTCCGTGCCGGTGACGAGCACCTTCATTCGCGAGTCCTCCCGATCTCGACAACGGCACGCCAGATCCACACGCGACCCAACGTTCCGACCCCAGAAGGTACCGAGGTGGTCGGAGGGGTCGTTGTCGACGCCCCGCCAGATTCCTGTCCGTCTGGCGACGACCACTCTGCGCATACCCCGCGGGGCCGGGGCGCCACACAAAAATGTGATTCCCGCCACCCGGAGTCCCCGACATGCGTCGGGCCCAGACGTGGGGTCTGTCGACTCAAAGACAAACGCCCACACAACGCCCGGGATGTGTCAGGCTCGGCGACGGACATCAAGTGAGCTTTTTCCGTCTCACGGCCCGTGGTCAGGATGCCGGTGGGTCCACGTCGGCGACGGAAAAGCTCGCGTCCCATGTGAAGGCGTGATGCGCCACCCCTGGTCCCGCGTTGGCGGAACGTCCGAAGGCAGGTCGGTTGGTGATGGGTGGCCGACGCGGAAGTCGCACGGCGTTGTCGGCCGTGGTCCTCACCTTGTCGTTCGCTGTGCCCGCAACGGCGGCCATCGCGGCCGGGCCCACCTCCGCGACGGGGCCCACCCCAACCCCCGGTCTCTTCTCGTCCAGGGAAGAACAGTGGTACCAGCAGAGCCTCCGACTGGCTGACGCGCACCAGGTGAGCCTCGGCGCCGGAGTCATCGTGGCCGTCATCGACGGCGGCGTGGACGCCACCCATCCCAAGCTGCGCGGCCAACTGCTGCCCGGCGCCGGCATCGGTACGGACGCCGCAGTCGACGGGCTGCGGGACGACGACCCCGACGGCCACGGCACCGCGATGGCCGGGATCATCGCCGGCCGTGCCGACGTCGGGGATCCGGCCGTCTGGGGGGTGGCACCGGCGGCGAAGGTCCTGCCGATCTCCACGGGCGTGCGGGCGGACTCCGACGAGGTCGCCCGCGGGATCCGGATCGCGGTGGACCGCGGCGCCGACGTGATCAGCATGTCGCTGGGCTCGGTGGGGCATGCCACCGACGCCGAGGAGCGTGCCGTCCGGTACGCGCTGGAGCGCGACGTGGTCGTGGTGGCCTCGGCCGGCAACACCGAGCCTGGCGACACCGCCGTGAACTCGCCGGCGAACATCCCCGGAGTCATCGCCGTCACCGGCACGGACTACCGCGGGCGCTTCTGGGGTGGCTCGGTGCAGGGGCCACAGTCCGTCCTGGCCGCGCCAGGGCCGGCGATCCGGGTTCCGGTACCGACGCGGGTCTCCGAGGACGGGCTCGACACCGGCGGCGGCACCAGCAACTCCGCCGCGATCGTCGCGGGTGTCGCGGCGCTCGTCCGGGCCGAGCTGCCCACCCTCGACGCGGCCAACGTCGTCAACCGGCTGATTCGCACCGCAACCGACATGGGCCCGCTGGGACGTGACGACCAGTACGGCTTCGGGCTCGTTGACCCGGTCGCGGCGCTGACGACCGAGATCCCACTCGTCGCCACGAACCCGTTGCTCGCCACGCGCAGCCCCGGTGCCACCGCGGCGGGCGATGCCACGGCGGACAGTTCAGCGGGCGGCAGCGCGGCGACGGGGAGCCTCACAGCGGCCCCGGACGACTCCGTCGGCCTCGCCCCCTCGAAGCGCTCGGCCGGGCCCTCCGCGGCGCTGTGGATTCTCATGCTGGGCCTGGCCACGGTCGAGGGTGCGCTGCTCGGAGCACTCGCGCACCTTCTGTTCGGTGCCCGGTACGCGACGATGCGCGAACGCCGCAGGCAGCGAAAGGCCACACCGGTGGACCCGAGCTGGTCGCCGCCAGGGCACGCACCCGCACCAAGGCCGGCCTGGCCCGCGGTGAATCCGGCCTGGTCCACGGCGACGGCGGTCCGGCCCGCGCCGACACCGGTTCGGCAGGCACCGCAGACAAGGGCTCGGCAGGCCCCGGCAGCAGCCCGGCCCGAGCCCGCGGCGCACATCGTCCGGCCGCAGACACCGCAGGGACGGCCCACGATGCCGGTACGTCCGGTGCATCAGCACCCGCCAGCCATCCGGCCGCGGGCCACCACGCCACCGTCGGCGGGCAGGCCCGTCGACACCCAGCCCTGGAAGACCCCCCACTGACCAGCCGAGCGACGCCTCCCGGGGCGTCCGCTCCTCCTACCTCCTGGCGGCCGGCAGGAGTCCGGGATTTTGGTCGTTCCGCAGGCCCTGGCGGAGTCCCGAACTTCGGGACGTCGTTGCTGCCGGGCAAGAGTTGAGGATCCTGGTCGTCAGCACGACCAGGATCCCATGATCTTCAAGCGGTGGCGATCTCAGCACCACGCCCGGAGGTCAGCGCGGCGGCGGGCCGACCAGCAGGCCCTTGATGTACGCCGCGTGCTCGTCCGCCGTGGCCTTGTGGCCGCGGGCCCGGGAAAGCGCGGTACGCCCGGCATAACCCGCGACGAGCATGGAGCGCATGACGTTCACCCGTGCCGGCGCGTTGTGCTTGCGCAGATAGCGGACCATCGAGGCGCCACGCATCTGGAGCATCCAGGTCTTGCCGGCGCCGGAGCCGCCCGCGCCGTGCGGAACGAACAGGTCGGTGCGCAGCTGCTGCCGCAGCCCCGCCTCCCGAATCGCCCGGCCGAGCGCCATGTCCTCGTTGTAGACGTAGAACGTCTCGTCGAAGCCGCCCAGCTCCAGGAAGGCCTTGCGGCGCACGGCCATGCAGGCCCCCGTCAGCCACTCGGGGCTCATCGGGCGGTTGGGCTTCGGGCGGGCGAACAGCGCCGACGACGGCGCGATCTTGTGTGCGCCGAGCACATGCATGAGGACCCGGCGCGGGGTCGGCTCCCAGCCGCCGTTCCCGAGCTCGGGCCGGCCGTCGGTGCCCTGCATCGTGGCCGCGCTGACGACCAGCTCGGGGTCACGCTCAAGGTCGTCCACGAGCGCCTGCATGATCTCGACGGTCGGCCGGCTGTCGGGGTTGCCCAGCACCACGTACTCGTATGCGGACGAGCGCATGCCCATGTTCGAGGCCTTCGCGAAGCCCTTGCCGCCGCCCGAGTCGATGTACCGGCCGTTCGGCCGCAGCGCGACGAGCTCGTCGACCTTGTCCACGCCCTTGGCGTTGTCGGTGACCACGACCGGCAGGTCCGGCGGCAGCGTCTCGAACATCTGCTCCAGCTGACCACGGCTGTGGAAACTCACCAGGGACAGCTCGAACGACCAGCCGGGCGCGACGGGCCGGGTGCTCGGTGCGGCCGCGGATGTGGCTGCGTCCGCCGCCACATCCGCCGCGGCTGCCGCGTCCGCGGGAGCGCTGGGCGCTGTCGGCTCCACGGGCTCGGTTTCGGCAGCCGGGACGGCATCGTTGTCCGACACGTGAACTCCTCTCAGCTCGCCCTGGAGGCCGGCGTGCTCGCGGGGCCGGAGGCGGCCTCGGGAGCGGACGGAAGCTGGGTCGGGGACTGCGCGGCGGCCGGGGCCTGCCGTTCCGGCTTCGGCCAGACCGCGGGACGGTCGTGGGCGAGGAAACGGCGTACCCCGCCGAGCGCCACGGCCTGCAGGAAGAACACCTGGGCCACCAGCCGGCTCGGGCCGGGCGGTGTGCCGCCCCTCATGAGCACGCCGGCGCTGGCCGCACCGGCCGCGTTGCCGACCAGGAAGAGCCGGGCCCCCCAGCTGTGCCGCGCCGCCGGCACAGCCAGCGCCACCAACGCCACGTGTGCCATCGGCCCGAACGAGGATCGGACGAGCCGGTGCCCCCAGAGCTGGGCGGTCACGGGCAGCGCGCCGGGGACGAGCGCCTCACGGCGCCGCCAGAGCATGTCCAGGTTCCCGGCGACGATTCGGGTACGACGTTCCCATTCGGCGTCATAGTCCGGTGCGGACGTCTCTATCGAATACGCCTCGGGCTCGTAGACCACCCGCAGACCACTTTCGAGAATGTCCAACGCGAGCCAGGCATCATCGACCGCGGTGTCGCCCGGCAACGGGCGGAACGCCTTACGCCGGAAAGCGAGCATCTCGCCGACCACGCCGATGGTGGCACCCGTCGCCGACTCGCACTGCTTGAGCCAGGACTCGAACTTCCAGTAGAAGCCCTGGGCACCCGCCGGGTCGTCGACCTGTTTCTCACCGGCCACCGCACCGACGGTCTCATCGGTGAAGTGGCGGGCCGCGGCGCGCAGCGCGTGCGGCGCCAGCACCGCGTTGGCATCGGTGAGCACAACCACGTCATGGCTCGCCGCCGCGACCCCGCGGTTGACCGCACGGGCCTTGCCCAGCCGCTCCCCGGAGGAGAGGACGCGGACGCCGGGGCGGCGGGCGGCCGCGGCCGTCTCCGCGTCGTCCGCGACGACCACGATCTCCATCTGCCCGGGGTAGTCCGTACCGGTCAGCTCGTCGAGCTTCGTACCGATGACGGCGGCCTCACGGTAGGCGGAGACCACCACGCTCAGCCCCGGCCAGACCTCTGGGTCCTCCGGCTGTGACGGTGTGAGCCCACGACTCCGGTACCCGATATAGGCGGGATACAGAACGTGACCGTACACGGCGGTCGCACCGAGTGCCGCGATCGCGACGCCCTTACCGAACGCACGAGCTCCTGTCATGGCATTACCGTAGCGGTGGCCTTGCGCGTCCGCAGAGAGGCCCCCGGGCATCGTTCCCGTCAGATCGGCGACGCCCGTCGAGTCGCGATCACCGTCCGCTCAACGGATCGGCTTCGCCGTGGTCTGATCCGTGATCTGGTTCGCGCCGACAGACGGGCACGTCACCTCGCAGCCGGTCCGTGTTTATTGCGCTCGCAATGAAGCCGAAACAGCCGTGTTCCCCCGCCGCATTCCGCCGCGGGTCGCACCGGACTTGTCCCACTGGCCCTGGCGCACGGGCCTTTCGGCGCGGGCATCTGCCAATCCGGCCGGAGTCCGGTGGTACCAAGGTGCCAGTCGGCCGCGAGCTCCCGCCAGCAGGTCCCGCCAGCCGGCCCCGCACGGGCCGGTCCCCCACGACGGCGCGGGCAATGGCGGCGACGCCCCGGCCCGCCGTTCGTGGACCGGTCGGCGGCGTCGCGGGACCAACGGGCTACAGTTGCTGGGATGAGCGACTCCGAACGCTGGATCGTCGTGGTCGAGGAGCCCTTCCTGCCCGCGGATGCCGGTGGGCGTGTGGAGACATTCAGCTTCCTCACCGCGGCCTCGGCGGCCGGTATCCGGATGCAGGTCCTGGTGCCGTCCCGTACCGACCTCGATATCGCCGCCTATGAGGAGGCCGTTCCCGGCGCGGCCGTCATCCGGCTTCCCCGGGACGACAGTCCCCTCGCGCACCTGTCCCCGCGGCCCTTCATCCACGCGTCGCGCCCCGTCGGGCCGTTGCGCAAGGCCCTGCGGCAGACGCCACCCCGAGCCGACTTCGTCATCAGCTACAGCTGCCGGACGTCGCATCTGGGCGAGGAGATCGCGCGCATCTGGCGTCTTCCGCACCTGGTGCGCGCGCACAACATCGACTCGGAGTTCTTCCACGTCCTCGCCCGGAGCTCCAGCGGGCCCCGCGCGGTCGCCTACGAGCTGGAGTACCACCGCCTCCGGCTGGCCGAGCAGGAGATGCACCACTCGCCGCTCATCAACGCCATCGCCGACATCTCGGTCGAGGACCACGAATGGCGCCGGCCGCGGGCGAGCGTCCCGACATACCATCTGCCACCGTTCCTGCCGGCCAGCACGGTCGCGGGTGTGCGGGCGGCGGGCGGGCTCGCGGGCATCGAGCGGGCGGGGACCACCGCGGTGTTCGTCGGCTCGCTGGACACGCCCACGAACATCGAGGCGCTGCGGTGGTTCCTCGGGGGCTGCTGGCCGACGATCCGCCAGCGCCACCCCGAGGCGATCCTGCAGGTCGTCGGGCGGCGCCCCGAAGAGGGGCTCGCACAGTGGCTCGGCGGTTTCGACGGTGTCGAGCTGCACACCGACGTGCCGAGCGTCCTCGGCTACGTCGCCGGCGCCACGGTGTCGGTGAACCCGATGCAGTCCGGGTCCGGTGTCAACATCAAGGCGATCGAGGCGATGTCGGTCGGCACACCGGTGGTGAGCACGCCGACGGGCAGCCGTGGCCTCGGCTGGCGCGCGGGTGAGCACCTGCTCGTCGCGGACGACCCGGCCGCGTTCGCCGACGCGGTCTGCGGCCTGTTGGAGAACCCGTGGCTGGCCGCCGAGGTCGGCACCGCGGGCCGCGACTTCGTCCTGCGAGAGCTTGATCATGCGACGCTCATCGGCCGCCTCCGGAGCATGCTGGCCGATCAGCATCGCGCGGCCACAGCCGCGGCGCCGGGCCAGCCGGCCGCGACACTCCGGTAGCCCCAGCGGATCCCGAGCTCCGGGCGGCCGTTGCCACTTTTGCCGCAGTTGCCGCCTGGCAGGATCTGAGGATTCTGGTCGGTGGGACGACGCAGATCCTCAGATTTTCGAACCGTGACTTCGGGCCGCCGTTGCCACCCGGCAGGACTCGAGGATTTTGGTCGTTGGAACGACCGAAATCCCCCACTCTTCGCAGGTGCCGGGTGGCCAGCCTTCGTGACTGCCGGGTGGCCACCCGCCGGTGATCACCAGAGGAGCGTCAGCTTGCGCGCGTCGAAGGCCTCGGCGTAGCGGCTGCCGCACTCCACGCCCCGCAGCCGCATGGTGGCGCGAAAGGTCTCCTCGTCGAACCAGACCCGGTCGTGCTGGCTGCGGAAATGCCGCTGCAGGTGCTCGACCTTGGCCGCGACCACCGACTCGGACACCGGCACGTAGAGAGTGGGCGTGCCCCGGTCGCCCTCCCACTTCGGGATCTCATAGCCGAGGATCAGCGCGCCCCGGAAAGCCTGCCAGGCCAGTTCGGCCAGCATGCGATGGTCCTGATGGGCATCGCTCAGTGAGGGCGCGAAAACGACGTCCGGCGTGATCTGGCGGGCGATCTGGAGCAGCATCTCCTTCACCCCGCTCCACTCGCGGGGCAGGAACCCGTCCCGAACCTCGTGCAGGTGCAGCGAGCCCAGCGACGAGCCGAGCAGCTCACGGGCACTGGCCTCGGCCTCGGAGCCCCGCTCGCCGCCGCCGGAGAAGACCACCCAGTGGACCATGGTCCCCGGGCGAGAGGCGATCATCTGGGCGATCGTGCCACCGGCGCCGATCTCCACGTCATCGGCGTGCGCGCCGAGCGCGACGACGGTGTAGGAGTCGCCCGAGAGCGGGCGCCCGGGCGTCAGTGCGAGCATCGAGGGCTCTGGTCACGCAGCACCCCGCCAACTTACCCGGATGCCCAGCGGGCGAACATGGTTGGCGCACGGCGCATTCGCCCTGCCTGCGCCGTACCCGTCAGCTGGCGTGGAAACGGTTCTGGACCGCGGAGAGCTCCTCGGAGAGCAGTGACTCGACAGCATCCGCCGCGCTGTCGACGAGCAGCGGAAGCTCCTTGCGCTCAACCGTGCTGAAGTCACGAAGCACGAAGTCCGCCGGGTCCATCCGGCCAGGCGGGCGGCCGATACCGACCCGCACCCGGAGATAGTCACGCGAGCCCAGCGATGAGGTGATCGACCGGAGGCCGTTGTGGCCGTTGTCCCCGCCTCCGCGCTTGAGCCGGATGGCGCCGAACGGGATGTCCAGCTCGTCGTGCACGACGATCACGTGCGCGACGTCCACCTTGTAGAAGGCCCGCAGGGCAGCCGCCGGAGGCCCCGAGACGTTCATGAACGTCCGGGGCCTGGCGAGCACCGCCGGACGGCCGGCGAGGCGCACCTGGTCCACATCGGCGCGGGAGCGGTGGGATCGCAGCCGAGCGCCGGTGCGCTCGGCCAGCAGGTCCACCACCATGAAACCGACGTTATGCCGGTTCCCGGCATAACCGGGCCCAGGATTGCCGAGGCCGACGACGAGCCAGGGCCCGTCGTCGGCGGAAACGTCCACGTGGTTCGCCGAACGGCTCAGGCTCAGGCCGACGCGGCGGCTTCGGCGGTCTCGGCACCCTCGGCGGCCTCGGCGGTCTCACCGAGGTCGGCCTCGACCTGGGCCGCCGTCTTCTTGGCCAGCCCCTGAACGATGACCAGCTCGGCGTCAGCTTCGAGCTCGACGCCGCGCGGCAGCTCGAGCTGGGAGGCGGCGATGCCGTGCCCCGGCTCGAGACCGGTGATGTCGACCTCGATCGGGCCGGGCAGCGCAGTCGCGTCCGCCTTGACGGCGAGCGCGGTGACCTGCTGGTCGACCAGGGTGTCGGGGTGGGCGTCACCGACGAGGGTGATCGCGACCTCGACCGTGACCCGCTCACCGCGGTTCACCAGGACGAGATCGACGTGCTCGTAGCTGCCGCGGATCGGGTGGCGCTGCACCTCCTTGGGGAGGGCGAGCTCGGTGCTACCCGAGATCTCCAGCGTCAGCAGGACGTTGGTACCGGCGTCGGTCTTGAACGCGTGCAGCAGATCGTGGGCGGGCAGCGCGATGTGGCGCGGCGGCTGGCCGTGACCGTAGAGAACAGCCGGGACCTTGCCGGCCCGGCGGGTGCGACGAGCCCCGCCCTTCCCGAACTCGGTGCGCGGCTCCGCGGCGATGCGGACCTCGGACATGGGGGCGCTCATCCTTTCAACAACTGATAACTCGGCGCCGTCGGGACAATCCCGCACAGTGCCAGCTCACACTGTGCTCTTCACACAGCGCCAGCTCGCACAGTGATGGATCAGTGCCGGACGGCGAGACCGCGAAGGACGCGGTTCTCAACAGTACCGGACGCACTGCCGTCAACTCCTGACGGGTGTCGTGTCGCCCAGGACAGTCTCACCTATTGAACGGTCCACCCGACGGACAGTGTGACCGACCCGCCGCAGTGTGACCGACCCGCCCGAGAAGCAGGCATCAGAGCACCCGGGCCGGCGGTGCAGCGTACACCCCGAGCTCGACCTCGGCCGCCAGGTCCGGACGCCCCAATGCGCGCTGTGCGCGCGGCAGGACGCGGCCCTCGACGTCGGAACGCACCGCACGGGCGTCCGCGCCGGCCTCCGCCTCGACGGCCATCTGCAGCACCGGCCGCCGCGGACCCCCCCGAAGGTCCACCCGGGCAGCTCGCACCACCGGGTTCCGCAGCAGATCGTCCGCGACGGCGTCGGTCAGCGCGGCGCTGCCAACATGGACACCACCGACCACGTCGTCGGTGATCTGGAGCCCACGCGGCCGGCCGGTTCTGAGCTGAGCGAACATCCAGCCGAGCGCGCCCAGGGCGAGAAGCCCGGCCGCCGTGCCCACCGCTGGCCAGAACCAGCCATGCCGGGCCGCGAAGGATCTGATGTCAGGGCCGAGCACGGCCTGGTCGGCGAAGTCCGTGCCGAACACACCGAATCCGGCCAGGAGCACGACCACACCGGCACCGAGCAGAAGCAGGCCGAGCAGCCCCAACAGGACACGGTTCCAGCGCTCCACCGCCGGCCGGTACCGGCGTCGCCGCAGCCCGGCGGAGCCAGCGTGGCGCCCAGCGCCAGCGCCTCCGCCTCCGTCGCCGCCAGCTCCACGCCCACCGGGCCTCACCGCGGTCGCTCCCGCGCCCCCAGGGCGTCCTGTGCGGCGGCCGCACCACCCGCGGCACCGCCACCTGCTGCACCGTCACCCGCCGCGTGGACGTCCCGCACGTGGGCGTCCTGTGTGTGGGCGTCCTGTGTGTGGACGCCGCCGGCGACCCGGCGCCTGGCCGCGGACGTCCCCCAGCCGGTCGGGGCCCCCGCGGCACCGTCGGGCCGGATCCGCCGACTCCCCCGCCGAAGTCGTCGCGGCCGCCCGCCGACCGCCGGCTCCAGCACGAGCCGCGGCGGACGTCGCAGCTCGAAGGACTCGATCGTGCGCGCGAGCCGTGCCCGGACCTCCGTCACCGCGCCTACGGACGTCCGCCCCCGCAGCCGTGGACGGACCACCGCGCGGCGGCGCCTTACCCGCACCGACACGGACGTGATCCCGTCGGTCGCCAGCGCCGTGGCGCGAAGTGCTCGGGCGAGGGCACTGCGAGGCACGTACACGGCCACCTCCGCCGCCGCACCGGACGCGCACGCTCCAGACGCTCCAGACACAGACGCACGGGACGCGGACGCGCCGGAGGACGAAACGCGGGACGACGACGCGCCGGACGCGCCGGAAGTGGTCGGACGGGCCTGGAACCGGGGCCTACCGCCAGCCCGGGAGCCGAGCAGGAGCAGGCCGAGGCCGACGAGCGCGAGCAGCACGCCCCAGAAGCGGGCCGCGCCGGACGACCACGCCCAGGCGGTGAGGTGGGCCGACCAGGCGGGCCAGTCGACGATCACCGGCCCGCGCCCGCCGGACGCGGCGACGATCTCCACGACCGCGATCACACCGGCGGCCGCGAGCAGCGCCGCGACGAGTGCGGCAAGAACACGGTTACCGGGCCGCATGGCGCCTCCCTCAGCCGCTGGGATCCCCGTCCAGCTGCTGGGCCTCCCCCGACGCCGACTCCGCAATCACGAAACCGAGGTCCGAGCGAACGACCAGCACACTTCGATCTGCCCGGCGGTAGCCGTCCCGACACGTCGCCACCGCGGGCGGGCGGACGACCCGGGCGGGCGGACGACCTCAGTGCGCCCGCACTCCGGCGCCAGCCGGCCCGCACAGCATCGGCACCTCGATGTCGATGTGCGCGACGGAGAGACCAGCCAGTGCGGCGACCCGCTCACGCACCCGGTTGCGGACCGCCTCGGCCGTGGCCGCGACCGGAGCCGGGTACACGACCGACAAGGTCAGCGACACCCGGACCGCTCCGTTGACGACCTTCACCGAAGCCTCGGGCCAGCGCCTGAGACGGCCCCTCCTCCCCGGGCGGGGCGGCGGGGCCGCGACGTCCTCGACCTCGGCCGCGGCGACCGCGGCGATCTTCGCCACCACCCGTTCCGCCACCCGCACCGCGCCCGGACGAGCCCCGGCCGGGGTCCTGATGTTCACGTCCGCCCCCGACGGCGCTCGCCGCGGACGAACCCGTCGCGTGGCGAGCGGGCCGAGCGTTCCGAGCCGGACCGGGCGCGGACCCACTCAAGGCGACTCAGATCGATGTCACCATCAACGATCTTCCCGACGAACAGGCCGATCGCGCCGAAGAGCAGAACGATGAGGAACTCACCGAAGCCCCCGAACGCCAGCGCGAGACCAGCGACGAGCCCGGCGACAAGCCCTAGCGCACCCGATCGCATCCAGGCACCTCCCCATAGACGTCACCGACCGTCACCGACTCAACCCTCGGCTCTCGGCTCTGGCACGACTTCACGGCTACGGCTCGCCGCTCACTGGCCCACCGTTCACCGAGACCGCTCACCTCACCGAGACCGCTCACCGAGTGTCGGACTCGGCACGTTGGGTCGGCACCAAGTCTCACCCGGGCGCTCATGACCTTCCAGTTCACGAGCGGCCGCCCGTCCGCGCCAGCATGCGGGCGAGCGCCGCGAGGCTGCGACGGAGCACACCCTGCCGGCGGTAGAAGGTGACGGTCTGCGACGGCCGAGCGTCGTCGAACGCACGCAGCCCCTGGGCGAACGCCACCGGGTCACCACCGCGGTCCGGGTGGTTCGCGAGAACGAAGCGCCGCCGAGCGGCCTGTAGCCGCGCCCGCTGCGCCAGCCGCGCCCGCTCCGCCGCCGCTTCGGCCCCCGCGGGACGGGGCGGGTTCCGGCCGGCTCGGCTCCCGGCGCGGGCGGCACCGCGGGCGGACGCCCCGGGCCCGCGGCGGTCAGCTACCCGAACCGGCATGGGTGAAACCCTCAACTCTCCGGGCTTCGAGCGGGGCGCCGCGGGTGACCGGAGCGCCAGGGGCCGGGGACGGCCACCCCGGCAGGTCGACGTCGAGATCGGTGATCATCACGTCCACCCGTGGGATTTCCGGAGCCGCGATGAGAACCGCCGACCGGACCTGGTTCGCGAGCTCGGTCATGGTGGGGCCGTAGCGGCAGACCACCGCGACGACGACCGCGTCCGGTAGCACCCGCACCGCCTCGGCCGGGTTACCGGCCAGCCGGATCACGTCCGGACACGCCCGCACCTGTCGCTCGACCGCGCGCCGCTCGACCGCGCGCCGGTCGGTGCTCCATCCGCGACCCGCACCCGGGGTGGGCCGAGCCCGCGCGCCCGCGACCGCACCGGTGGTGGCGATGGCGGCGGTGGTGGCGGTGGCGGTGGTCATTGCACTCGGGGGCCCTGTTCCGGCTCCTCATCGCCGATATAGACGTCATCGACGGCGATGTTGACCTCGGTGACCTCCAGGCCGGTCATCTGCTCGATCGAGTCGACGACGTTGCGCCGCACGGCCTGGGAGAGATCGACGATCGAGACCCCGTACTCGCAGACCACATCGAGGTCGACGGCCGCCTGCCGCTCACCGACCTCGACCGCGACCCCCTGCGACACGCTGGGAGTGGTGCCCGGCAGCCGGGATCTGAACGTGCCCATCACACGGGTTCCGCCGGTTCCGAGGTCGTGCACGCCCGAGACCTCCCGGGTGGCCACCCCGGCGATCTTGCGTACGACCGAGTCCGAGATCGACGTCCGGCCCTGGGCCGTCACCAGTTCGGTGGACGTGCGCCTGGCCATCGCTCCCGAGCGCTCGGAGGTGCCGTTACCGCGGCCTTCGTAGCGGTCCCCGCTGCCGGCCGGGGCCCCCTGGGACGCCGACGGCCCGGAATGCGCCGACCAGGTCTGCCCGGGTCCCCCACGCGCCGCCGCTGCGTCCTGGCCCGAGTCCGCTGCGGCCTCGGTCCGAGTGGTGGTCGTCATCGCTGCCCCTCCCGCGTCACGGTTCCTCTCATCCGGCCGACCGGGTACACCCGGGCCGACCGCACCTCGCCGGGCATCGGGCCGGCCGTCGGGCCGGACCATCGGGCGCACACCCGTCGTGGTCTGCGATCACCGGCCATGGCCTGCCATGTCCCGCGTGCTGTGCACCCGACGGGTACCCGCCCGGACCGGACTAATACGTCCGCCCGGCGCGCGGAGCCGATCGGACGCCGCGACCGATAGGTTGAGCGCAAGCCCTGGTGACCACCACCGGCCACGCCGAGCGCGCTCGCCGCGAGCGACGCCTGAGCCAAGGAGCGTCCGCTGCCTCGATCGAATCCGGGTCGACGCACCGCCGAACCCGGTCACGCCCAACCCACCGTCACCGTTCGCGCTCCCGCCAAGGTCAACCTGCACCTCGGAGTGGGCCCACTGCGCGCCGACGGCTACCACGAAGTAACGACGATCCTGCAGGCCGTCTCGCTCTACGACGAGATCACCGCGACGTCGATCCCGCCGGAGTCGCTGGCCGGGCCGGACGGCTCCGGCCCCGTCTTCACCGACGAGGACCCGATCATCGTCACGGTCGGTGTCGCGGGCGAAGGCGCCCGACCGTCGAGCCCGGCGGGCGCCGACGGCGACGACACGCCAGCCGAGTCCTCGATCTCGGTGGTGCCCACCGGCCGGGACAACCTGGCCGTCCGCGCCGCGTACCTCGTCGCCGAGGCGGCCGGCATCCACGGGGAAGCGGCCCATCTGACCCTGTCGAAGGGCATCCCCGTGGCGGCCGGCATGGCCGGCGGCAGCGCGGACGCGGCCGCGGCCCTGGTCGCCTTCGACGCCCTGTGGGGAGCCGGCCTGGACCGCGCGACCCTGGTGGAACTGGCCTCCCGGCTGGGCAGCGACGTCCCGTTCCCGCTCGCCGGCGGGACCGCGCTCGGCACCGGCCGCGGTGAGCAGCTGACCGACGTCCTCGGGCGCGGCGAGTACCACTGGGTGTTCGCCCTCGCCGACGGCGGGCTGTCCACCCCCGCTGTCTACGCCGAGTTCGACCGGCTGGCCGAGGGCCGGCTGCAGACCGGCCCGACGCCCGCCGACGCGGTGCTCAGCGCCCTGCGCAGCGGTTCTCCCGAGGAGCTCGGCGCCGCGCTCGTCAACGACCTGCAGCCGGCCGCGCTGCGGCTGCGTCCGTCACTGCGGCGGGTCCTGGAGAGCGGTCTCGAGCTCGGGGCGATCGGCGCGATCGTGAGTGGCTCCGGGCCGACCTGTGCCTTCCTCGCGCGGGACGCCGCCGCCAGCGTGTCGCTCGCGGCGAGCCTCGCCGGCATGGGTGTCGCCCGGGCGGTCCGGCGTGCGCAGGGGCCGGTGGCGGGCGCCCAGGTGCTTCCCCCGTCGTCCGCCTCGGCGTGACGGTGACCCGCGTGCCAGTGACAGGCCTGACTGTGGCCGGCGTGACTGTGACAGGCGTGACGGTGACAGGCGTGGCGATGACGCGGAGGCCGGCGTGAGCGCTGTCGTCGTCTCGCTGGAGACGGTTTCCGCCGCGCACGGCACGCGGGTCCTGCTCGACGGGGTGAGCCTCGGGCTCGGTACCGGGGAGCGGATCGGTGTGGTCGGCCGCAACGGGGCCGGGAAGTCCACCCTGCTGCGCATCCTCTCCGGTGAGGCACAGCCGGACTCCGGCCGGGTCGTGCACGCCGGTGGCACCCGGATCGGCGCGCTGTCCCAGACCGACGCGCTGCCCGCCGGCACCGTCCGTTCGGCGGTCGTCGGCGACGTGGCCGACCACGTGTGGGCGGCCGACCCCCGGCAGCGGGCGGTGCTCACCGGCCTCGGGCTGCTCGACCGGCTCGACGAGGGCACCGCCACGATGTCCGGCGGTGAACGGCGGCGGGTCGCGCTGGCCCGCCTGCTCGTCCAGGAGCTCGACCTGCTCATCCTGGACGAGCCGACCAACCATCTCGACGTCGAGGGCGTCGCCTGGCTCGCGCGTCACCTCGCCTCCCGGCGATGCGCCCTGCTCGTCGCCACCCACGACCGCTGGTTCCTCGACGAGGTCTGCGACCGCGTCTGGGAGGTCGTGGACGGGCGGGTCGACGCCTACGAGGGCGGCTACTCGGCGTATGTGCTGGCCCGGGCGGAACGCGCCCGGCGGGCCGACGCGACCGAGGCCCGGCGGCAGAACCTGCTCCGCAAGGAGCTGGCCTGGCTGCGCCGTGGCCCGCCGGCCCGGACCAGCAAGCCGCGGTTCCGCATCGACGCCGCCAACGCGCTGATCGCCGACGAGCCACCGGCCCGCGACAGCCTCGCGCTGCGCACGTTCGCCGCCGCGCGCCTGGGCAAGGACGTCTTCGACGTCGAGGACGCCACGTTGTCCGTCGGTGGCCGTGAGCTGCTGCACGACGTGACCTGGCGGCTGGGGCCCGGCGACCGGATCGGGCTGGTCGGGGTCAACGGTGCCGGCAAGACCTCGCTGCTGCGCCTGCTCACCGGCGCGTTGCGGCCGGACTCCGGGCAGGTCCGGCAGGGTGCCAGCGCGCGCGTCGCGACCCTGTCCCAGGAGGTCGCCGAGCTGCCGGGCGAGCTGCGGGCGCTGGAGGCCGTCGAGCAGGTCGCCCGGGTCCTCACGTTGGAACGCGGCCGGGAGCGGACGGCCGGGCAGATGCTCGAGCAGTTCGGCCTTCCCTCAGGCCGGCAGTGGACCCGGGTGCGTGATCTCTCCGGTGGCGAGCGGCGCCGCCTCCAACTGCTGCGGCTGTTGATGGAGCGGCCGAACGTGCTGCTCCTGGACGAACCCACGAACGATCTCGACACCGACACGCTGACCGCGCTCGAGGACCTGCTGGACTCCTGGCCCGGGACCCTCGTGGTCGTCAGCCACGACCGCTACTTCCTGGAGCGCACCTGCGACGTCGTGATGGCGCTGCTGGGCGACAGGCGGATCACCATGCTGCCGGGCGGGGTCGAGGAGTACCTGGCCAGGCGGGCGGCGGCCGAGGCCTCGGCCGGATCCCCGGGCCAGCCGCCGAGCTCGGCCGGGGCTGGCGGCGGGAGCGCCACCGGCCGGTCCACCGCCACCGACCGGTCCGCCGGGAACGGCTCCGGGGCCGCGACCGGCGCGGGGACCGGGCCCGGGGCGAGCACGCCGGCGGCTCCGGCGATGACCTCCGGAGAGCTGCGGGCGGCCCGCAAGGAGCTGTCCCGGTTGGAGCGGGCCCTGGAGAAGCTCGAGCGCCAGGAGTCGGAGCTGCACACCGCGCTGGCCGAGGCCGCCACCGATCACAGGCGCATCCTCGCCCTGAACACCGAGCTGCAGGCCGTCACGGCGCAGAAGGACTCCACCGAGGAGCAGTGGCTGACCCTGGCCTCGCGGGTCGAGGGCTCCTGACCCGCGAGTGACCCGGCTCCTGACCCGCGAGGCAGCCGCGCCGCGCCGCCCGGCCGGCGCGGTCAGACCCGCTTGCCGGCCAGGCGCTCCGGATCAGGCCAGCGGACGTCCCAGACCAGCCGCAGGGTCTCGAGCAGCTTGATGCCGTAGAAGCTGGTGTCGACCTGCCAGGGCCGGACGCCGTGCCGGGCCGAGGTCGGCTCGGCGTGGTGCAGGTTGTGCCAGGACTCACCCATGGACAGCAGCGCCAGCGGCCACACATTGCCGGAACGGTCCCGCGAGCGGTAGGGCCGCGAGCCCAGGACGTGGCAGATGCTGTTCACCGACCAGGTGACGTGGTGCAGCAATGCCACCCGGACGAGCGAGGCCCAGAAGAAGGCCTGCACGGCCGCTTCGAACGAACCACCCCACAACCCGCCGACAAGCGGGGGCACCGCGAGGCTGACAAAGGCGCAGAGGGCGAAGGAGTGACTGATCCGAACAATCATCGGGTCGTCCAGAAGGTCTGGAGCATAGCGGCGCTGATCGGTCTGCTCGACGTCGAAAAGCCAGCCGATGTGGGAGTGCCAGAGGCCGCGGGCGAGCGCGACCGGCCCGGTGCCGTAGCGCCACGGCGAGTGCGGGTCGCCCTCGGCATCGCTGAAGGCATGGTGGCGGCGGTGGTCCGCGACCCAGCGGATCACCGGTCCCTCAATAGCCATGTTGCCGGCGATCGCCAGCGCTGCCCGCACCGGCCGGGAGGTCTTGAATCCACGGTGGGTGAAATACCGGTGGAATCCAATCGTGACACCGTGGCCGGTGATCGCGTACATCACTGCCGCCAGCACCACGTCACGCCAGGAGATCCAGCGCCCCCACAACAACGGAACGGCCGCGACAAGCGCGGCGAACGGAACCAGGATCGTGGCCAGCAGCACAACCTGTTCACCGCGTGCCCGGGCGGCCGAGCCCGGCATGGCGGTGTGGCGCTCCCCCGGCTGCTCCGACGCAGGTCGGCCGGCACTCGCGGAGCGCTGGTCACCGTCGGCGACAGACACACCCCGAGGCCTGTTTTCAGTAGTTTTCACCGTGTCGGCAGCGGTCATCGGCTTCATCCCGTCCGTCGCGGTGGGCCGCTCACTGCCGACCCTGTAGTCGCCACGTTAGCCCGCTTGGATGACGGCCGGCCCCATTCACGGCGTCCGCCACGCAAACGGGCCGTGCAACCGGGTACGTGCCGGACCGCGGCGCGGCAGATCGCGTTCTTTACGCGAGCACTGATTCCCCGACCGGTCGGTCCTGACACCCCCCGCAATGTGATCATCACCTTGTGTCCTTAGGGTGTGCTGTCGGGAGAGGTGTAGCCGGCCGGGCACCGGGTGAAGGCGAAGGGCGGCGGGCCGCGAGGGCAATAACGGGCCGTGGCCGACCGGAGTCGCCGCGGCGACTCCGGTCGGCCACGAGGCGACACTCGAACCGTGCCGCCGCAGCCGCGGCGGCGCGTGGCCGGCGAGACCACATGCACGCACGCCCAGACCCGCGAATATTTCTTCCCATCGCCGCGACGATGGTAGACTAGCGCCGGAACTGGCCGGCCTTTTCCCAACGGCCCCTTTCCTCACGGTCCGCCGTAGTGTAATCGGCAGCACAGGAGATTTTGGTTCTCTTAGTCCACGTTCGAGTCGTGGCGGCGGAGCACGAGGGAAGCAGGATGTTTCGGGCCCGTGGGCCACACTATCCCGCCAGGTGTATCTCTTTATTTTAATCCCTGATTTCTGTATCGTATTCACACGATCCCGGATCTGGAGATGGACCCACTCAACGCCGAGCCTTTCCATCTCACGGTCCACGGTCAGGGGCATCGCGGGTACCAGCCGACGATGGAAAAGGTGCATTGAACCTTTTCCGTCTCACGGTCACGGTCAGCGACGCCGCAGGTCCCCCGCCGACTACGGAAAAGGTTCACTGGGTAGAGTGCTGCCCCGGTAGGCTGCCAGTCGATGCCTCACGTTCCGCGAGTGAGCCGGTGCAGGTCGACCGGTGCGGTTCGGCCGGTGCGCTTCGGCCATCGACGAGGCAGGCCAGGCGCAGCCCGGTTCCGTCGAGATTGCGGGAGCTTCTGTGACTCAGCCACGTCCGGCCGCTGTCATCGTCCTCGCGGCGGGCGAAGGCCGGCGAATGCGTTCGAAGCTGCCCAAGGTCCTGCACCGGCTCGCCGGGCGCACCCTGCTCGAGCACGTGCTCCACGCGGCCACGCCGATCCAGGCCGAACGCACCGTGGTCGTCGTCGGCCACGGGCGGGAGCAGGTCACGGCGATGCTCGCCGACCGCGCGCCGCACGTGATCACCGCGGTGCAGGAGCACCAGGGCGGCACCGGGCACGCCGTGCGAGCCGCCCTCGGCGCACTCGGCGATCTCCCGCCGGACGCACCGGTGATCGTGCTGCCGGGTGACGTGCCGCTCCTGACCCGCGAGGCGGTCACCGGCCTCGTCGAACACCACCACGAGACGGCCGCCGCGGCGACGATCCTGACAGCCGCGGTCGCGGACCCCACCGGGTACGGCCGGATCGTGCGCGGCCCCGGCGGCCGGGTGCGGGAGATCGTCGAACAGCGCGACGCGGATGCGGCCACCGCGGCGATCAACGAGATCAACACCGGCGTGTACGTCTTCGACGTCGAACTGCTGCGCGGTGCGCTCAAGCGGCTCACCACCGACAACGCGCAGGGCGAGGAGTACCTCACCGACGTGGTCGGCCTGCTCGTGGCGGACAGCCAGCCCGTGGCGGCACATGTGCTCGCGGACGCGGCCGAGGCGGCCGGTGTCAACGACCGCCGGCAGCTCGGCGAGGCCGGCGTCGCCCTGCGCGATCGCATCGTCAACGCGGCGATGCTCGCCGGGACCACCATCGTCGACCCCGCCTCCACCTGGATCGACGCAGACGTCCGGCTGGAGCCCGACACGACGCTCTGGCCGAACACCCGTCTGCGCGGGGCCACCAGGGTCGCCGCCGGCGCCGAGATCGGCCCGGACTGCACCCTCATCGACACGGTGGTCGGCACGGGCGCCCGGGTGACCAGTTCGGTGGCGGAACGTGCCGAGGTGGGCCCAGACGCCGTCGTGGGCCCGTTCGCGCACCTGCGCCCCGGCACCCGGCTCGGCCGGAACGGCAAGATCGGCGCCTTCGTCGAGACCAAGGCCGCCGAGATCGGCGCCGACAGCAAGGTTCCGCACCTCGCCTACGTCGGGGACGCGGTGATCGGCGAACGGAGCAACATCGGCTGCACCACCGTGTTCGTGAACTACGACGGCGTCGCCAAGCATCGGACGGTGATCGGCTCGGACGTCCGCATCGGCAGCGACACGATGCTGGTAGCCCCCGTCACCGTCGGCGACGGCGCCTACACCGGTGCCGGCTCCGTCATCCGGGAGGACGTCCCGCCCGGTGCGCTGGCGGTCCGGGAGGGGCGCCAGCGCACGATCGTCGACTGGGTGCTGCGCCGACGTCCCGACAGCCCTGCGGCACGCGCCGCCGAAGCCGCGAGGAGCGCCGTCCAGCGGCAGCCGGAGACGTGAGTTGAAGCACAGCGCATTCCTCGCCCCCTCCATTCACTGGCATTTGCCCCGTTACGGGTCGAACGTGGGAGAGGTTTGGTCAAAGTTGTGCCGGTCCAGGGTTTACGGTCGACCTCTGGGGCGCGAAGGGACCGCCTGATCCCGACGCAGCCCCCTCCAGCCCTGCGCGATGCCTGGTCGGAGGGGGTAGATCTGCCCTGACCGTGCGGCGGCGTTGCCCAGGTCCCGGCTCGCGACGGGCGCCACCCGACCATGGGTGTGTCGCCCAGCGGCCACCGGACGGTCCCCTGAGGGCGGCCCGGCCGACATTGCTTCCCCGTCCGCCAGCGCCCCTGCCAGGCCGCCTGCCAGAGGTACGAGCCACCAGCCATGCGCCTTGAGGAGAAACCGGTGGGATACCAGACCGAGAACCGTCGGAACCTGATGCTCTTCGCGGGACGTTCCCACCCCGAGCTCGCGGCGGAGGTCGCCCGAGCTCTCGATGTGGAGCCCGTGCCGACGAACGCCTACGAGTTCGCCAGCGGTGAGATCTTCGTCCGCTTCGAGGAATCCGTCCGCGGCTGCGACGCCTTCGTGCTCCAGTGCCATGGCGCACCGGTGAACACCTGGCTGATGGAGCAGCTGATCATGGTGGACGCGCTCAAGCGCGCGAGCGCCAAACGCATCACCGTCGTCGCCCCGTTCTACCCGTACGCCCGCCAGGACAAGAAGCACCGCGGGCGCGAGCCGATCTCCGCCCGGCTGGTCGCCGACCTGTTCAAGGCCGCCGGCGCGCACCGGCTGATGTCCGTCGACCTGCACACCGCGCAGATCCAGGGCTTCTTCGACGGGCCGGTGGACCACCTGTTCGCGCTGCCGCTGCTGGCGGACTACATCGAGAACAAGCTGGACACCTCGGAGGTCACGGTCGTGGCTCCGGACTCGGGCCGGGTCCGGGTCGCCGAGCGGTGGACCGACCGGCTCGGCTGCCCGCTGGCGATCATCCACAAGCGCCGCGACCCGGACGTCCCGAACCAGGTCAAGATGTTCGACGTCGTGGGTGAGGTCGACGGGCGCACCTGCGTGATCGTCGACGACATGATCGACACCGCCGGCACGATCACCAAGGCGGCGGAGTCGCTGAAGGAGCACGGCGCGACCAACGTCATCGCTGCGGCGACCCACGGGGTGCTGTCCGGCCCCGCCGCCGACCGGCTGAAGAACTCCGAGATCAGCGAGGTCGTGCTCACCAACACCCTGCCGCTGCCGAGCGAGGCACGCATCGACAAGATCACCGAGCTGTCGATCGAGCCGCTGATCGCCGCCGCGATCAAGGCCGTGTTCGAGGACGGATCAGTGACCGGCCTGTTCGGCGGAGACGCCTGATCTGCCGGTTCTTCCCGTCGTCCCCGCTTTCCGCCGCCCCGGTGCCGATCAGATGTCGGCTGCCGGGGCGGTCGGCCGCTGTCCGTAGAATCAGGCAGCATGACGCAGGATCGCCGCCGGGTGTCGCTGACCGGGATCAAACCGACCGGTGAACCCCACCTCGGCAACTACATCGGGGCGATCCGGCCCGCGCTGGAGCTCACGGCGACCTACGAGTCGATCTACTTCATCGCCGACTACCACGCCCTGACCTCGATCAGGGACAGGGCGCAGTTCGCCACCTACACCAGGTCGGTCGCGGCCACCTGGATCACGCTCGGCCTCGACCCCGAGCAGACGATCTTCTACAAGCAGTCCGACGTCCCGGAGATCTTCGAGCTCACCTGGATCCTGTCCTGCGTCACGGGCAAGGGCCTGATGAACCGGGCTCACGCCTACAAGGCCGCTCGCGACCGCAACGCCGAGAGCGGCGCCGCCGACCTGGACGCCGGCGTCAACATGGGGCTGTTCAACTACCCCATCCTGATGGCCGTCGACATCCTCATCATGGGCTCCGACGTGGTCCCCGTGGGGCAGGACCAGGTCCAGCACGTCGAGTACGCGGCGGACATCGCCGGCTCGTTCAACCACCTCTTCGGCAGCGAGTACAGCCTGAAGATCCCCACGGCGCTGATCCCGGCCGGCACCGGTGCCCGGACGATGCCCGGCACCGACGGCCGCAAGATGAGCAAGTCGTACGGGAACACGATTCCGCTGTTCGCACCGCCGTCACGGCTACGCAAGCTGGTCCGCGGGATCGTCAGCGACAGCACCCCCGTCGAGGAGCCGAAGGACCCGGACAGCTCCGCGGCCTTCCAGATCTACGAGAACTTCGCGACGCCGGACGACGTCAAGGACATGCGGGTCCGCCTCGAGCAGGGCGGCACCGGCTGGGGCGAGCTGAAGAACGCCCTGTACGAGACGCTGGAGGCCTGGCTGACCCCGCTGCGGGCCCGGTACGACGAGCTGGTGGCCCCCGGCAGCGAGCTGGACGCGATCCTCGCCGCCGGCGCGGAGAAGGCCCGCGACCGGGCCCGCCCGGTCCTGGCCGGTGCCCGCCGCGCCATCGGCGTCGACAGCTAGGCCCCCGGGGCGCCGGAAACCCTGCCGCAAGATCCCGAGCCTCCGGTTTCCGCCGCCCCCGCCTGCCGCCTGCCGCCTGCCGCCGAGCAAGGGTCGCCAGGCCGCTGCGCTGGCCTCCACGGATGCAGGGAAAAATAGGGCCGGGTCGCCTGGTAAGCCGGTGATTCTGTGATGCC